>DAOUBO010000001.1:0-4386 GCA_034432695.1 Anaerolineae bacterium
AGCGGCTCGTGGTCGTCCTGCGCCCAGACGGGGTTGCCGGTCGCCGGGTTCCAGGCCTCCCCCACCAGATGGGGACGGTCAGGGTGGAGCCATGAGGTTGACATCCGCTTCGCTTCGGGTACAATGTAGTCAACAAAGAGACCACATTCTGGAGGAAGGATGGCGGAGATCGGAGTTCGGGAACTGAAGACCCGCGCGTCGGCGATCCTCCGGCGGGTTCGGGATCAGGGAGCCCGGTATGTGGTGACCTACCGGGGGCGGCCGGTGGGCCTGCTGTTGCCGCTGGGGGGGATCGGAGAACCTGCGTTACCGGGCGGCGAATCCGGCGCCGCCGCTTGGGAGGAGTTGACCCGGCTGGGCGAAGAGATCGGTCGGGGCTGGCAGTCGCCGCTGACGGGCGCCGAACTGCTTTCAGAGATGCGTCGGTGAGGGAGGGCCTCCATGCCCCTCTACACCGTGGATGCCAGCGTTTTCCTGAACGCTTTCAACCCGTATGAGGCGGGGCACGAAATCAGCCATGCCTTCCTGCGCCGCCTGCAGGAGCAGGCGACGCCCGTCATCGTGCCCACGCTGCTGTTGCCGGAGGTGGCCGCCGCAATTGGGCGGGGGCGGGGGGATGAGGGGCTGGCCCGGCAGTTCGCGCGGGCCCTGAGTCGGCTTCCCCATCTGATCTGGGTGCCGCTGGACATGACCCTGGCTCAGCAGGCGGTGGATGTGGCGGCCCGCCACCACCTGCGGGGGAGCGATGCCGTCTATGCCGCCGTCGCCCTCCGCTTCGGCTGTGCTCTGGTCACCCTGGACCGGGAACAGCGAGAGCGGCTCTCGGGCCTGGTCCCTGCGTATTTTCCGGAGGAAGTGAGCCTTTAAGCGGGCACTTTGCGGCGAATGAGGGCAATCAGTTCTCTGGCCGTATCCAGGTCCTGCTTCAGAGCGGTTTCCTGAAGCGGGCTCTGAAGACCCAGAGGATAACGGGTCTCAATGTAATACTCTGTGACCCGCTGGCAGAAGAAGAGGAAGGGGGCAAAATCCGCGTCCCGGGCAATGGCTTCCTGGAGCAAGAGTTCCAGATCGTGAACGCGCCGAAGAGTCCAGTTGGTGGACAGCAGAAATCCTTTCAGGTACTTTTCAACGGCCTGCTGGATGTGAAAAGCGACGACCGGCAAAGGTCCACCCTGGTCAAGCAGAATTTCCGCGGCTTTCAAATCCTGGTCGCCTTGGGCAAACCAATCCTGAGGCAGGGTGGAGTCAGTTTCTCTCATATAAAACCAGACCTCGTTGGAGGATTTCCTGGTAGAACGGGTCTCCGACCTTCAGCCGATAGGCCAGTTCTTCCGGGGTCAGAACCAGCGGGGAAAAAGGAATCCGGCGCGGAATATCGGCAATGAGTTGCCGCACCCGGATGCGCCGTTCCAGAGGAGACTCCTCGGTCTCCTTGAGAATCAGCAGGTCTATGTCGCTATCTTCATCGGGCTCTCCCCAGGCCAGCGAACCAAACAGAACGATCTTCTGGGGATTATAGCCCTCAATGATCCGACGTATAATGGGCCGAATGATCTGCTCCATCGCCCTGTTCATCTCGCCGTTGCCTTCCGAGGAGGTTCGCTTTCCATTGTAATCAGACCGAGCGTTTTGTCAACCCAGCACACCCCGTCTCTCAGATTCACGATTCACAACTTAAGCGGAGCACGCAACACGGAGTACGCTGAGGAGGTGCCATGTTTCAACCCGTCCCGTCCAAAGTAGACTTTATCCGGCAGGAGCACGAAATCCTGGACTTCTGGAAACGGACCCGCGCGTTCCAGAAACTGGTGGAACTCCGGAGGAACGGCCCCCGCTGGTCGTTCATAGACGGGCCCATCACCGCCAACAACCCGATGGGCGTCCACCACGGCTGGGGCCGGACGTACAAGGACCTCTTCCACCGCTTCTGGGCCATGAAGGGCTACCAGACCCGCTACCAGAACGGCTTTGACTGCCAGGGGCTCTGGGTAGAGGTGGAGGTGGAGAAGGAACTGGGCTTCCGCTCCAAGCGGGACATTGAGAACTACGGGATTGAGCGCTTCGTCCGCAAGTGCAAGGAGCGGGTCCTGCGCTTCGCCGCCGTCCAGACCGAGCAGTCGGTCCGCCTGGGCTACTGGATGGACTGGAACGACCCGGAGTTCCTGCGGGACCTGGCCCGCCGGATTATGGAGAACCCGCAGGAGGTCATCACCGTCCCGGGCCCCCACGGCCCCGTGACCGACACGGTGGAGCAGATCGTGGGGCGGCTGGGGATGCCCGAGATCGGCGGCTCCTACTTCACCTTCTCCAACGAGAACAACTACATGATCTGGACCTTCCTGAAGCGGTGCTGGGAGCGGGGCTGGCTCTACAAGGGGACCGACGTGATGCCCTGGTGCCCCCGCTGCGCCACCGGCATCAGCCAGCACGAGATCGTCACCGAGGGCTACCAGGAACTGACCCACCCCGGCGTCACCCTGCGCTTCCCCCTGCGCGGCCGACCGGGCGAGAGTCTGCTGGTCTGGACGACCACGCCCTGGACCCTCACCAGCAACGTCGCCGTCGCCGTCGGCCCCGAACTGACCTACGTCAAAGTCCGCCAGGGCGACGAGATCTTCTACCTCTCCAGAGGCACCCTCTCCATCCTGCAGGGCCCGTACCAGGTGCTGGAGGAGATGAAGGGGAAGGCGCTGGAGGGCTGGACGTACGATGGCCCCTTTGACGAACTCCCGGCCCAGCAGAGGGCCGGCGGCCCCCAGGCCCACCGGGTGGTCCTCTGGGACGAGGTCGGCGAGGCGGAGGGTACGGGCATCGTCCATATCGCCCCCGGCTGCGGCGCGGAGGACTTCGCCCTGGGCAAACAGTACGGCCTGCCTGCCATCGCCCCGCTGGACGAGGAGGGCATCTTCATTGAAGGATTCGGCTTCCTGACGGGGACCCCCGTCTCCGAAAGCGCCGAAAAAGTCTTTGCGAGTTTGCAGGAGAAGGGGCTCCTCTACCGGGTGGACCCCTACACCCACCGCTACCCCGTCTGCTGGCGCTGCGGCACCGAACTGGTCTTCCGGCTGGTGGACGAGTGGTTCATCTCTATGGACGAACTCCGCTACGACATCATGGACGTCACCCGGCAGATCCGGTGGATTCCGGAGTTCGGCCTGGACCGGGAACTGGACTGGCTGCGCAACATGCACGACTGGATGATCAGCAAGAAGCGATACTGGGGTCTGGCGCTGCCCATCTGGGAGTGCAAAGCGTGCGGCCACTTTGAAGTCATCGGCGACGAGCACGAACTGCGCCAGCGGGCGATCGCCGGATGGGAGGTCTTTGAGGGACACACGCCCCACCGCCCGTGGGTGGACGCCGTCCGTATCGCCTGCCCGAAGTGCGGCGCAGAGGTCTCCCGCATCCCCGACGTCGGCAACCCCTGGCTGGACGCCGGCATCGTCAGTTTCAGCACCCTCCGCTACCGCACCGACCGGGAGTACTGGCGCCAGTGGTACCCGGCGGACTTCATCACCGAGTCCTTCCCTGGCCAGTTCCGCAACTGGTTCTACAGCCTGCTGGCGATGGCGACCGTCCTGGAGAAGTCGCCGCCCTTCAAGGTCTGCTTCGGCTACGCCACGCTCCTGGGCGAGGACGGGCGGCCGATGCACAAATCCTGGGGCAACGCGATTGAGTTCAACGAGGCGGCCGATCAGATGGGCGTGGACGTGATGCGCTGGCTCTACTGCCGCCAGAAGCCCGACGCCGACCTGCTCTTCGGCTACAACCGGGCCAACGAGGTCCGGCGGCAGTTCATCCTGCCCCTCTGGAACGCCTACGTCTTCTTCGTCACCTACGCGCGGCTGGACGGCTGGACGCCGTTTGTGGTCAGCCACGAAGCACAGCGAAGTGGCGTTGCCTACAATCTTCTGGACCGCTGGATTCGGGCCCGGCTGCACCAGGTGGTGGCGCAGGTGACGGAGCGGCTGGATGACTACGACGCCTACGGCGCGACGCTGGTCCTGGAGCCCTTCGTGGACGACCTGACCAACTGGTACATCCGCCGGAGCCGCCGCCGCTTCTGGAAGAGTGAGCAGGACGCGGACAAGCACGCGGCCTACGCCACCCTCTACGAGGTCCTGACCACCCTCTGCCGGTTGCTGGCGCCCTTCATCCCCTTTATGACCGAGGCGATGTACCAGAACCTGGTCCGGTCGGTGGACCCGGAGGCGCCGGAGAGCGTCCACCACACCCTCTGGCCCCAGGCCGACCCGACGGCGATGGACGAAGGGCTGCTGGCCCGGATGGACCTGGCCCGGGAGATCGTCTCGCTGGGGCACGCGGCCCGCAACAACGCCGGCATCGTCAGTTTCAGCACCCTCCGCTACCGCACCGACCGGGAGT
>DAOUBO010000002.1:0-2668 GCA_034432695.1 Anaerolineae bacterium
GCCCCCCAGCCGTTCCGCCAGCGCGATGTACTGAGGATCGTAAAAGTCCGACCCGCAGATATGGAGGAGCCGCTCCGCCTGCTCCTGGACCGCCCGGACCACGCGCGGGTGGCAGTGACCCGTGGCGCAGACCGCGATCCCGGCCATACAGTCCAGATAGCGGTTCCCGTCCAGGTCCTCTACAGTGCACCCATAGGCCCGCCTGACCGCCAGCGGGTACGCTCGCGGCAAGGAGGGCGAGACCACCCGCTCGCTTCGGGCGATCAGTTCCTGTGCCTGTGGACCGGGAGGTGTTGTCGGCAAATTCGGGGTGTTGTTGGAAACCATCATCTTTTCCCTCCAGAGGTTCGTTTACCGATGCAGCGCGTGCATTTTAGCACAATTTCCAACTTTTGGCAAAGGTTTTCCTGCGCTTTCCGATGTTGCTTGACACGTCCCGGAAACCGTGCTATCATCCCTTTCGGACCGGATTCGCTCCGCGGGAAACCACAGTTTCGGAGAGGAGGAGACGATGCACGAAGACCTCTTTCAGGCCATGGCCCAGAGCATCATTGACGGCGACCCCGACGCGGCGGCCGACCTGGCCCGCAAGGCGGTGGAACAGGGGATAGACCCCCTGGAGGCCATCAACAAAGGGTTCGTCCCCGGCGTGGACTACGTGGGCGAGCAGTACGGCAGGGGCGAGATGTTCCTGCCCGACCTGGTGCTGGCGGGCGAAGCGATGAAGGCCGCCATCGCCGTCCTGGAGCCGGAGATCGCCCGTCGGGGCGGGGAGCGGCAGACCCTGGGCACCGTCGTCATCGGCACCGTGGAGGGCGACATCCACGACATCGGCAAGACCCTGGTGGCGACCATGCTCTCCGTCGGCGGCTTCCGGGTCTACGACCTGGGCGTGGACGTGCCCGTGGGAACTTTTGTGGAGAAGGCGCGCGAGGTCAACGCCGACATCGTCGGGATGAGCGCCCTGCTCACGACCACGATGGTTCGCCAGCGGGACGTCATTGAGGCCCTGGAGGACGCTGGCCTGCGCTCCCGGATCAAGGTGATGGTCGGCGGCGCGCCCGTTACCCGCGCCTGGGCCGAGGAGATCGGCGCGGACGGCTACAGCGAGGACGCTATCGGCGCTGTCGCCGTCGCCAAACAGCTCCTCGGCCGTTCGTGACCGCTGGGAGGAAGCCCATGTCCCGACCGATCAAGTCCATCACCGATCCTCGCCTCAGCCTGCAGATTCTGAGCCCGGAGGACGTTCGGCGCATTCACACCGCCACGCTGGACGTCATTGAGCACGTCGGTGTCCGCTTCCCCTCTCCCAGAGCGCTGGACATCTGGGAAGCCCACGGGGCGAAGGTAGACCGCAACACGATGATCGTCCGGGCCCCCGGCCATCTGATAGAAGAGGCCCTGAAGAAGGCCCCGCCCGTCTATACCCTGGCTGCCCGCGACCCCGCCCAGGACCTTCCTCTGGACGGCAACCACGTCTACGTCGGCACCGACGGCTGCGGCGTGCAGGTGATTGACCTCTACACGGGGGAACGGCGGCGGTCCACGCTGAAGGACGTGGCCGAGATCGCCCGCGTCGCCGATTATGTGGAGGAGGTCGCCTTCATCTGGGTACCCGTCTCGGCCCAGGACCGGCCGCCGGGGACCCGAAGCCTCTACGAACTGAAGGCGGTCTGGGAGAACACGACCAAACACGTACAGACGGAGAGCATCTACTCAGAGCGGGAAGCGCGGGCGTCGGTGGAGATGGCGGCCCTCATCGCCGGAGGGCGGGAGGAACTCCGACGACGGCCGGTCCTCTCCTACGCGCTGTGCACCGTCCCGCCCCTGGGGCAGGACCCCGGTACCCTGGAGGCGGCGCTGGTGGCCGCGGAGGCCGGTATCCCCGTGGGCTTTATGACGATGACCTCCTGCTGTTCCACCGCCCCCGCCACGCTGGCGGGGAACCTGGTCGTGGGCAACGCGGAGGTGATCAGCGCCCTGGCGCTGATTCAACTGGCCTACCCTGGCGCGCCCGTCTTCTACGCCGCCGCCCAGACGGCGATGGACCTCCGAACCGGCGGCTACACCGGCGGGGGGCCGGAGGATTTCCTATTCGGCGCGGCCTCCAACGTCCTGGCCGATTTCTACAACGTCCCCCTCTCCATGGGCTCCTTCGCGACCGGCGCCAAAGAGCCCAACTGGCAGGCCGGAATTGAGAACAGCCTCTCCACGTTTATGGCCTGCGTCGTGATGTCCGACATGCTCCTGGGAGTCGGGCTCCTGCACGGCAGCCGTATCTGGGCCTCCGAACAGATGCTGATGGACTGCGAGATCTACGACATCGTTTACCACATGATGAAGGGGATCGTCGTGAACGACGAGACCCTGGCGCTGGACGCCATTCGGGAGGTGGGGCCGGGCGGCAACTTCCTGGCCCATCGGCACACCAAGCGGCACATGCGGGAACTGTGGGTGCCGAAGTTTATGGATCGGCGTCCCTACGAGGAGTGGGAAGCGAAGCGAGACGGCGCGCGCGACTGGGCGCGGGCGATGGCCCAGCGCACCCGGGAGCCCCACCAGCCGGAGCCGCTGGACCCGAAACTCTCGGCCGAGATGGAGCGGATCATCCGGAGCGTGGAGGCCCAGGGGTAGCGGGCGGTTGCGGCGGCGGCCCTTCGGGCCGCCG
>DAOUBO010000003.1:0-2754 GCA_034432695.1 Anaerolineae bacterium
CGGACGGACCGCGCTGGAGATCCTCCAGGAGGTGGCGGCCAACACGGCGGCCATCATCACCGTGGGGGCCTGCGCCTTCTACGGCGGCTGGCCGGCGACGCCCCCCAACCCCACCGGCGCCAAAGGCGTGAAGGACATTATCTCCGGCGTCCCCATCGTCAACCTCCCCGGCTGTCCGCTGAACGTGGACAACCTGACCGCCACGGTGGTCCACTACCTGACCTTCAAGGAACTGCCCGCGCTGGACGACCTGGGCCGGCCGCTCTTTGCCTACGGCCGTCGCATTCACGATAACTGCGAGCGGCGCGGCCACTTTGACGCCGGGGAGTTCGTGGAGGCCTGGGGCGACGAGGGCCACCGCAAGGGCTGGTGCCTCTACAAGATGGGCTGCAAGGGGCCCGTCGCCTTCCAGAACTGCCCCTCCATCCGCTGGAACGAGGGGACGTCCTGGCCCGTGGGCGCCGGCCACGGCTGCATCGCCTGCGCGGCCCCCAACTTCTGGGAGATGCCCGCCTACGAACCCGTCCCCATTCATGCCCTGACGCCACCCACCACCTACCCCGCGGTGGAACCTGAAAAGGGCATGTCCCCGGTGACGGCCGGCGTCATCGGCGCCGCGGTCGGCGTGGCGGCGGGCGTCGCAGGTGCGGTGGCCGTGAGCCAGATCGCGAAGAAGGAGGAGTAAGATGGCGCAGAAGATCGTCATTGATCCCATCACCCGCATAGAGGGCCATCTGCGCATTGAGGCCCGGATTGAGGACGGTCGGGTCGCGGAAGCCTGGGCCTCCAGCACCATGTTCCGGGGCCTGGAAATCGTCATGAAAGGCCGCGACCCCCGCGAGGCCTGGCTGATGGCCCAGCGCATATGAGGGGTCTGAACGACGGTGCATGCCGTCGCTTCCGTGCGAAGCGTAGAAAATGCTCTGGGAATCCCCATTCCGGACAACGCCCGGATTATCCGGAACCTGATTACCGGCATCCAGTGCGTCCAGGACCACGTCATCCACTTCTACCACCTCCACGCGCTGGACTGGGTGGACGTGGTCAGCGCACTGAAGGCAGACCCCAATAAGACCGCCCAACTGGCCCAGTCCATCTCCGACTGGCCCAACTCCAGCCCCGACTATTTCCGCTCTATCAAAGAAAAACTGGACGCTTTCGTCCGCAGCGGCCAGCTGGGCATCTTCGCCAACGGCTACTGGGGCCACCCGGCCTACCGATTGCCGCCCGAGGCCAACCTGATGGCCGTTGCCCACTACCTGGAGGCGCTGGACTGGCAGCGGGATGTCATCCGGGCCCACGCCATCCTGGGCGGCAAGAACCCCCACCCCCAGACCTACCTGGTGGGCGGGATGGCCATCCCGGTGGACCCGGATAGCGAGGTCGCGCTGAACGCGGACAAACTGGCCCTCCTGAAGCGGCTCTTCACGAAGGCCCTGACCTTCGTCCAGCAGGTCTACATCCCCGATCTTCTGGCGGTCGCCTCCTTCTACAAGGACGAGTGGGCCGGCCTGGGCGAGGGGCTGGGCAACTTCCTGGCCTACGGCGAGTATCCGGACCGGGCCGGGAACCTCTTCCTCCCCTCCGGTATCATCCTCAACCGGGACCTGACCCGGGTCCATCCGGTGGACCACCAGAAGATCGCCGAGTACGTGGCCCACTCCTGGTACCAGTACGCGGAGGGGGATAAAGTAGCCAAACACCCGTGGGAAGGGGAGACGGTGCCCAACTACACCGGCCCCCAGCCGCCCTACGAGTCCCTGAACACCGACGGGAAGTACTCCTGGCTGAAGGCCCCCCGGTACGACGACCGGCCGATGGAAGTGGGCCCGCTGGCCCGGATGCTGGTGGCCTACGCCTCCGGCCACCGGCGGGTGAAGGAACTGGTGTACGGCGTCCTGCAGCAACTGGGAGCCGGGCCCGAAGCCCTCTTCTCCACCCTGGGCCGCACCGCCGCGCGCGGCATTGAGACGCTGGTCGTCGCCGAGCAACTGAACCGCTGGGTGGACGAACTGGCGGAGAACATGGCGCGCGGCGACCTGGCGGTCCACAGCGGGGAGAAGTGGGACCCGGCCACCTGGCCGAAGGAGGCGCAGGGCTGGGGGCCCCACGAGGCCCCGCGCGGCGCGCTGGCCCACTGGGTGCGCATCGTGGACGGCAAGATCGCCAACTACCAGGCGGTGGTCCCGTCCACCTGGAACGCCTCCCCGCGGGATGCGAAAGGGCAGCCGGGGGCCTACGAGGCCGCGCTGGTGGGGACGCCCGTGGCCGACCCGGAGCGGCCCATTGAGATCCTGCGCACCATCCACTCCTTTGACCCGTGCATGGCCTGCGCCGTCCACGTCACCGACGCGCACGGCCGGGAGGTGACCCGCATCCGCCTGAACGACTGGACCTGCCCGTGAAGACGCTGGTCCTGGGCGTGGGAAACATCCTCCTGAGCGACGACGGCGTGGGCGTCCACGTCGTCCGCCTCCTGCGGGAACGGTACCAGTTCCCGCAGGAGGTGGAAATCCTGGACGGCGGGACGCTGGGGCTGGACCTGCTGCCCTACGTGGAGGACACGGACCGGCTGCTGATCGTGGACGCCGTCCAGATGGACGAGCCACCCGGGACGGTGGCCCGGCTGGAGGGGGATCGGGTCCCGGCGGTGCTGGGGCTGAAGTACTCCCCCCATCAGGTCGGGCTCAGCGACCTGCTGGCGGCGGGCCGCCTGCGGGGCCGGTACCCCCCCGAGGGAGTCCTCTGGGGGGG
>DAOUBO010000004.1:0-6968 GCA_034432695.1 Anaerolineae bacterium
GGGGAAGGTCTGCTGGATACGCACGGGGATCTCCAGTGTCCGGTTCTCCAGGCTGGAGAGCGTGCTGCGGGCCTGCGTGATGGTCTCCAGCCGGCCCGCCCCCAGCCGATCGGGAGGCGTGCCTGCGCCTGGACCACACTGTCACCACCGAATATGCCTGGCGGATGGAGGAACGGGAAGAGGCGGGAGGGCTAACCGTCGCCTTTCAGACGGTTCGGCTTCCTCGCCCGGTGGCCGTTCCCTACCCGAAGGGGGCGGAGGATTTGAGCGCCGGATGGGAGCGGTGTGACCTCTTTCTGGTTGCGGAGGACGGGAAGGAGATCGTTGGATATGCGACGGCCTGCGCGCTCCCCAGCCATCGCATCTGCTGGGTTCACGACCTGGTTGTGGCCCCCGCCTGGCGCCGGCAGGGAGTGGGACGTGCGCTGATCAGCCACGTCGCGGCCTGGGCGATGAAAGAGGGTTTGAAAGAACTGGTTCTGGAGGTTCCGATGCGCAATTATCCGGCCACCTGCTTCTGCAAAGCGCTGGGATTCTCCCTCCGGGGATACCACGACCGCCACTGGCGCAGTTCCGACATCGCCCTGCTTTTTGGGGTCTCCCTCCGTTAGCCGTTCCGCCCTTCTGCCCATTCTCTCATCCCGTCATTCTGTCATTCTGTCATTCTGTCATTCTATCATTCTGTCATTCTGTCATTCTGTCTTTATTCATTCTGTCATTCTCTTATCTGGTCATTCCGATGGATTGGATAGAGGCTCTTCGGTTCCTGAACACTCTGCTGACATCCGGCATCGTTATCTTCTCCTTTGGCCTCACAGTTTATCTTCTGCTCTACAACATCCGCAATCGTGTGGCCCGGATTTTCAGCCTCCTGCTGGCCTGCGTCTCTACTGTCTATCTGGTAGAACTGGCGATTGGGGGAGCGCCGATAGAGGTGGCCCTTCACTGGTTGCGCTTCCAGTGGGTGGGTATCGCCCTGACCCCTGCGGCCTATTTCCACTTCACCCATGCGCTCCTGGAGACGACCAACGATCAGAGCCGGAGGCGGGTCTGGGTCCTCCGGATCGCCTATGTCCTGGGCGGACTCATTCTGCTCGGCGCGCTCTTCACCGACCGCATTGTTTGGGACGGCCTTCAGCAGGTCGGGGCAGTTCATCTCCGGGCCGGCCCCCAGTTCTGGGTCTTCTTCCTGTACTTTGTTCTTCTCGTCCTGTGGGGGATGGCCAATGTCCTCCGGGCGTGGGAGCGGTGCCTGACCTCCACCTCCCGCCGCCGGATGACGTATCTGGCGGTTGGCTCTCTGGCTCCCGCCGTGGGCGTTTTCCCCTATCTGGTCCTGACGGGATGGCCCCAGCGTCTGCCCGGCGTGCTCCTGTGGGTCTCCCTGCTGCTGGGCAACGTCGTGGTGGGCGTGATGCTTCTGCTGATGGCCTACACCGTCGCCTTTTTCGGGGCCCTGACCCCCGAGCGGGTCGTCAAACACCGCTTCGTCCGTTACCTGCTTCGCGGCCCGCTCCAGGCGACGATCGTGGCCGTCGTCATCGCGGCCGCCTACCGGATGGACG
Organism: Anaerolineae bacterium; assembly: GCA_034432695.1. Classification (GTDB taxonomy): domain Bacteria; phylum Chloroflexota; class Anaerolineae; order B4-G1; family DUEL01; genus SpSt-77. Next base: position 1,566 of record DAOUBO010000004.1, read on the forward strand.
GCTTCCTGGGGCTTTCTGCCTTCCGTCTGGCCCTTTTTGGGGTGGTGCTTTCCATTCTGTTGGTCCAACTGGCCGTGGAATGGAGCAAACCGGTGCTGGACCGGCTCCTCTACCGCCGGGACGAGTCGGAGATCGCCTGGCTGCAGAGTCTTGGCAACCGGCTGTTGACGACGACAGACCTCCGGCAGTTCATAGAGAACGTCCTGACCGCCCTCTGCGACCTGCTCCGGACTCCCGGCGCTTTTGTGGCGGTGGTAGAGGGGACCGCCGCGCGGGTGGAGATTGTGTGTGGGATGAGGGGGATAGACGAGGAGATCCCGTTGCCTTCGGAGCCCGGGGGCACAGGTGCCCCGGTACGTCCCCACGACCGGCTCTACCTCTGGAACGGGTACTGGCTGCTCCCCCTCTACGCCCGTCCGGATGGCGGGCCAGAAGAGGCCGACAAAGCGGAGCGGGATTACCCCCTGATCGGCATTCTGGGGCTGCGGGCTCGGTCTCCAGAGCCGGATCTGACGCCGGAGGAAGAAGAAACCCTGATCGCCCTGGCCGCGCAGATTGAAGCCGCGCTGGAGGATCGGTTGATCCAGCAGGCGCTCTTTGAATTGCTGGAGCGGGTGATCCCGCAGATTGACGAGATTCAGCGGCGCCGGGAGATGATGCGGGAGGGGGCGCAGGCGCTGACCTGGCTGGCGGACCCCCTGGAGACGCCGGAGTTTCCCCGCTGGGTTCGGGATGCGCTGACCGATTACTGGGGAGGCCCCCGGCTAACCCAAAGCCCTCTGCTGGGGCTGCAGGTGGTGGAGCGGGCGGCGGAGGAGCACGGCGGCCCGGTGAACGCACTACGGGCGGTCCTGCTGCGGGCGATGGAGCGGCTTCGCCCGGAAGGAGACCGCAGCCTGACCGCCGCGGAGTGGCTTCTCTACAACATTCTGGAGTTGAAGTTTATCCGGGGCTATCGGGTCCGCGATGTGGCCATGCGGCTGGCGATGAGCGAATCGGATTTTTACCGCAAGCAGCGGGTCGCCATTCAGGAACTGGCCCGCGTCCTGGCGGAGATGGAGCGGGAGGAGCGGCGAACGCGGAGGGAGCGATGATTGAGGAGATCCGGATTGCCAACTTTAAATCGTTTGGGGACGACTTCATCCTGGCACTGTCCCCGTTCAGTGTCTTCATCGGGCCCAACGCGGCAGGGAAATCCAATCTGATGGACGCGTTTCGTTTTCTGCGGGAATGTGTGGCGGAGGGCCTGGAGGCCGCCGTGGCCCGTCGTGCCGGGTGGAGTAACCTCCGCTGTCGTCGCCGCCGGAAAGGCACCCTCTCCCTGGACGTGACGGGAACGCTGGGTTCGGAGACCCTGAATATCTCTTATGGGCGGAAGAAGAAAAAGAAGGAGGAAAAACAGTTCCACAACCTTCGCTTTGCCTATGGCCTGAGGTTCAATCAGAACCTGGTTGTTGTGAAAGAATATGGGTATCTCGCTGGAGTTCCTGAGGGAGCAGAGGAGGAACAGGAAATTTCCGCCTTTGAGCGGGATATGGAATTTGTCACCATTCGGGAACTGGGCGAAGAACCTCGCCAACTCCCTGTAGGTGAAGAAAACCAGACGGCGCTTTTTGTGCGGACCCGCTTTTTCTCCCTGGCGTCCTCCATCATCAGCGATGTCTGTTGGGGGTGGCGCTTCTATGATCCTCTGACCCGGAGCGCCCGACTGCCAGCCGAAATCCGTACGCCCCACTTCGTCTCCGAAACTGGCGATAACCTGGCCGCGGTTCTCCATGCGATCCGGTCTTCCAACGGGGGGGTCCGAGAGCGGATTCGCAACCTGTTGCAGATGTTGGTCCCCGGGTTTGAGGATTGGGAGACCGAACCACTCGCAGATGGGCGGATCGCGTTCAGGATCCGTGAAAGCAGGCTAAAGGGGAGCCTGCCTGCTACGGCGATCTCGGACGGGACGGTGCGTCTGCTGATTCTGCTGAGCGCGTTGCTCTGGTCGGAAATCCCTCCAACGGCGATTTTTCTGGAGGAGCCAGAACGGAACCTGCATCCCCTGGTTCTGGAGCAACTGGTCCAGTTGATGCGAGAGGTCTCTTCCCAAACACAGGTCATCGTGACGACGCACAGTGCGGATTTTGTCCGTTACTGTCGCCCCGAAGAAGTCTACCTGATGGACAGGGTGGAGGGTTGTACCCAGGTCGTGCGTGCCAGTAGCGTGGATCAGATTCGGGAATTCCTGCAGCAGTTTACTCTGGACGAACTCTGGCTTCAGGGGTACCTGGAAAGGGGAAGGCCGTGAATGTCGCGGGTTGGTTTCGTTCTGGAGGGAAAGTCGCTGGAAATCCTCTTCCGGGAGAGTATCGGCCCCTGGCTCCAGCAAAGAGGGCTCTCGGTGAAGATCATCAACGCGGGAGGGCGCTCCCAACTGATCCGGGATGCCCCCAAGCATCTGAATGCCCTGCGTAGTTGGGAATGCCGAAAAATCTTCTTTGTGCTGGACCAGGAAGACGACCCATGCCCGCCGGCAACGGCCCAGCGATTGGCAAGCGTGCTGTCCGAGGCAGATGTTGAAGTTTGTGTGGTAGCCCGAATGCTGGAGGCGTGGTTACTGGCCGACTCCGAGGCGGTCCAGAAGGCAACCGGGCAATCCTTCCGTTCAACACCGACGGATACCATCACGGACCCGGCGCTGGAGCTCAAGAACCTTTTCTTCAAAAAGAACAAGCAGTGGTATACCGAGGTGGAGATGGCGAGGGCGGTCGGTCGCTATTTTCACCTGGAGCGTGCAGCAAAGGGCAATCACAGCGCCGCACGATTCCTTCGGAAAATTGGCGGTTTGATCGCGGCGCTGCAATTTACGACCTGATATGGGAGGAGAAGGGATGGTAGACTTTCTGCCGGGAAACGCACCGTATACTGAAGCCTACTGGGAAGCCCTGATCCGGGAGGGAGAACACAGCACAAGCCCGGCCCCGCCTGCCGACCCCGAGAGCATCTGGCAGGGGTTGGGCCTGGAGGGAGCGGGGCAGGCGTTCGGGTCCCGAGTCGCCGCATCTCCGGAAGGGGCCGCCGCTTTCCCCGACGGCAACTGGGAGGCCGTCCTCCGGGCTATGGAGGAAGCCTGGCGACTCTCCCTCCCCGTCGTGGGCTACAATCGGGGGGGATTGCTGGTGGAGTGGGACGGGCGACAGGGGTTCGTCCCCGCCGCCCACCTGAAAGACCTCCCCCCCTATCTGGACGAGCGGGAGCGACTGCGGGCCCTGCGTGGATACCTGGGCCAGGTCCTCCATCTGTACGTGATTGAGGCCGACCCGGAGCGAAACCGGCTGGTCCTCTCCGAACGGGCCACCCGGGCCGAGGAGATGCGGCGCCGGGCTCTTCTGGAGGCCCTCCAGCCAGGAGCCATTTGCCAGGGGCGGATTACCAGCATCTGCTCGTTTGGCGCCTTCGTGGACATCGGCGGCCTGGAGGGCCTGGTTCACATCTCGGAGATCGCCTGGGAGCGGGTAGAACACCCGGCCCGGTTTCTCCGTCTGGGCCAGGAGGTGGAAGTCTACGTCCTCCACGTGGACCGGGAGCGGGGCCGCGTGGGGTTGAGCATCAAACGGACCCGACCTGACCCGTGGGAAGGAATTGAGCGGCGGTATCAGGTCGGGCAGATCGTTCGGGGCGTGATTACCCACGTCACCGACTTCGGCGCGTTTGCACGGCTGGAAGAGGGGGTGGAGGGCCTGATCCACCTCTCGGAACTGGCCGAGGGGCACTTCCTTCATCCCCGCAACGTTGTCCACGAGGGGCAGGAGGTCACGCTGCGGGTGCTGAACGTGGACTCTGCAGGGCGCCGCCTGGCCCTCAGCATGCGGCAGGCGACAGCCGGATAGCCTCACGGAGGGCGGATGAGCCGCCGTCGGGTGTACGCGACCCGGAAGCCTGCGCCCGGTGGCCCGCGGGCGCCGTCCCGCTGGGCCTGGCTGACCGCGCCATGGCTTCAGCAGATCCTGGCGGTGCTCCTCATCCTGCTCTCCATCCTGACCTTCCTGGCCCTGCTTGGGATTTCCTCCGGGCGACTGACCGACGCCTGGCTCCGCCTGCTCCAGTTCCTCTTCGGCTGGGGCTCCGTCCCTGTGGCCTTCGCCATCGGCTGGAGCGGCGTTCTCATCCTCCAGCACCATCTGGACCGCCCCATCGCCTGGCGGTGGCGTCCGATCGTCGGCCTGGAACTGCTCTTCTTCGGCCTCCTGGGGCTGACCCATCTGATCCTGGGCCGGCGCGATCCGCTGGCCTTGATCCAGAGCGGCTGGGGAGGCGGCGTGATCGGATGGGCGCTGGCCCACGCTCTGAGCCTCCCCGCCGGCCCGGTGGTGGCGGGGCTGATTCTGGCCGCCGCCGTCCTTCTCGGCCTGGGGCTGGCCCTGGACTGGACCACGGAGGACGTCCGGGATTGGCTGAGGGCGCGACGCCCGGTCCCGGCCCCGCCTCCGCCCCGCATCCCCCGTTCCGAACCGACGCGGCCGGCGACCGCGCCTCCGACCGTGGAGGAACTGGAGGGGGAAGAGGCCGAGGGGAAGCCAGGGGCATTCACTCCCCCCGAACCGCTGCCTTCGCCCGCCCGTAGCCGGAAGGCTCCACCAATCGCTTCCCCGGCCCGTCGGCCCGCCCTGCCGCCCCTGGACCTGCTGGACGAGGGGGAAGAGGTTGGCCTCTCCGATGAGGAGGTCCGCCGCAAGAGCCGCATCATCGTGGAAACGCTGGCTCAGTTCGGGCTGCCGGTGGAGGTGGTGGAGGTCCGTCGGGGGCCAGCCGTCACCCAGTTCGGCATCGCGCCGGGCTTTGTGGAGCGAGCAGGGCCGGATGGCCAGCGGCGGACCCACAAGGTGCGGGTGGCCCAGATCGCTGCGCTGGCCAACGACCTGGCCCTCGCTCTCGCCGCCCCGTCGCTGCGGGTGGAAGCCCCCGTTCCCGGCCGCTCCATCGTGGGGATTGAGGTCCCCAACGAGCGGGTGAGCGTGGTCACCCTGCGCGCCGTGATGGAAAGCGATGTCTTCCGCTCCCTTGCTGCAAAGTCTCCCCTCGCCGTTGCCCTGGGGGAGGACGTCGCAGGAAGCCCCGTCGCGGCCGACCTGGCGGCCATGCCCCACCTGCTCATCGCCGGAACCACCGGCTCCGGCAAATCCGTCTGCATCAAGGCGCTGGCGACCTGCCTGGCGATGACCAACCGACCGGAGGATCTCCGGTTCGTGATGATTGACCCGAAGATGGTGGAACTGGTCCGCTTTAACGGCCTGCCCCACCTGCTGGGCCACCCGGAGGTGGAACTGGAACGGATCGGCCGGGGGCTCCGGTGGGTCGCCCACGAGATGGATGAGGGGTACCGGAAGTTCGCCGCGGCCGGGGGCCGCCCACCACAAG
>DAOUBO010000005.1:0-6465 GCA_034432695.1 Anaerolineae bacterium
CGCTTGCTCCGGAGAACCAGGATGGCCAGGTTGGCCTGTGGCTGTGGCGGGACGGCCGGGTGATCCGCCCTTCCAGGGAAAATAGAGCTCGCTCCGGCGCTCTGGCCGTTGCTCCTTAAAGTTCCCCTTGCTGAAAGGAAGGCCGTGGCAGGAGAACGAGTCCTGATTGTGGACGACAGCAAAGAGGTGCTGGATATCCTTCGCTTCCTGATCCTGGAGCCCAGAGGCTACCGCGTTCTGGAGGCGAATAACGGTACGGACGGGCTACGGATGGCTCTGGCCGAGCGGCCGGACCTCCTGATCCTGGACGATCAGATGCCGGGAATGACCGGTCTGGAGGTGATCCGGGCCCTTCAGGAGCAGAACGTCCAGATCCCGACCATCCTGATGACGGCCTTCGGCTCGGAGGAACTGGTCGTCCGGGCCTTCCGGATGGGGGTACGGGACTACGTGATCAAACCCTTTGAGCCGGAGGAGATGGCGCAGGCGGTGGAGCGCGCGCTGACGGAGGTCCGCCTGCGGATGGAGCGAGACCGTCTGATGGCCCAACTGGAGGAAGTGAACCGCCGGCTCCAGCAGCAGATTCAGGAACTGAACACCCTCTACTCCATCGGCCGTTCCGTTACCTCCCAGTTGGACCTGGAGATCGTCCTGACGCGGGTCGTGGAAGCCGCCGTTTTTCTGACCCGGGCAGAAGAGGGGTTGCTTTTCCTGCTGGACCCCGGGAGCGGCGACCTGGTCCTGCGAGCGGCCAAAAACGTGGACGAGAAACGGGTCCGGGAAATGCGCATCCGGGTCCAGGACCCGCTGGCCGGGCAGGTCCTCCGGAGCGGCGAACCGCTGCTGATCGCGGAAGGGCCGTCCAAAATCGCCACCGGATACCTGGTCCATTCCCTGATCTACGCCCCTCTCCGCACCCCCGATCGGGGAACCTTCGGGATTCTGGGGGTCACCCAGCGGGAAGGGGCCCGCCCCTTTACGACCCACGACGTCCGTCTGCTCAGCGCGCTGGCCGACTACGCGGCTATCGCGCTGGAAAACGCCCGACTGTATGAGGAGACAGAGACAGCCCGCCGGAAACTGGAGGCGGTCCTCCGGGCGACCGACGAGGCCGTAATAGTTCTGGACCCCCAGATGAAGATCCTTCTCTGCAACCCCGCGGCGAGCGCGGCGCTGCGGATTCCCATAGAAGCGCTGGGGCGGCCCATCACCGAGGTCGTCTCTCATCGGGCCCTGCTGGACCTGCTTTTCAACGTCGCCCGCAGACGGCAATCGCAACGGGCCGAGATTCTCACCCATGGAGGGCGGGTCTACAACGCCCACCTGACGCCGGTGGAGGGGGTGGGCTTTGTCCTGATGATGCAGGACATCACCCACCTGAAAGAACTGGACCGGGTGAAATCGGAGTTTCTGGCGACCGTCTCCCATGACCTGCGCACCCCCCTGACGACCATCCGGGGGTATGTGGACCTGCTGGAGAAGGTTGGGCCGCTCAACGAGCAGCAGCGGGAGTTTGTGGAGAAAGTGCGCCGAAGCATCGCGCACGTCGCGGCGATCATCGGCGACCTGCTGGAACTGGGCCGGATTGAGGCGGACTACGATCTGGAGATGGAGCCCCTCCACCTGGAGAGCCTCATAGACGCGGTGGTGGATGGTTTCCGCTCCATCGCCGCCGAGAAGAAACTGACCCTCCACTGGGAGCCAAAGCCTCTCCCCCTCATCCGCGGCAATCCCCGACGGCTGCGCCAGGCGGTGGAGAATCTTCTCAGCAACGCGGTGAAATACAACCGGGAGGGCGGGTGGATCGCCGTCCGCGCGGATCAGCGGGACGGCTACATCATCGTCCAGGTCGCCGACAGCGGCATTGGCATCTCACCGGACGACCTGCCCCATATTTTTGAGCGATTCTATCGGGGGAAGGGGCCGGGAGTGGAGGAGATAGAGGGGACGGGCCTGGGGCTGGCCATCGTCAAGTCCGTTGTAGAGAAGCACGGGGGGCGAATCTGGGTGGACAGCCAGCCAGGAAAGGGCTCGGTCTTTACGTTTCTCCTCCCCACGATGGAAGAGAACCCCCTTGCCCTCCGTCCGGTCCAGCAGCGCCAGGCGGGGTGAGAGGGTGCGACGCCCCCTGAGGACATCGCACCCTCCGCGCGTATGCTACTCCGTGGTGACCATTACATTGCATCCGCCCGTGTCCCCAGGCACGAGCATCAGGGTGGCCTTCCGATTCCCCTTGCTCCACTCCTGGGTCACCATGTTCCCCAGGTTGCTTTCCTCTCCCGCCGTCCACCCCTGGCGCGGCATCTCGGTCCGGTAGAATTCCGCCACCGTCTCCAGCGAGTCCGGGCAGGCGAAGAGAAGCGTGTTGCCCATCGCGGTCTGCCTCGTGGCCCCGGAGCAGAGGGGGATGTCCTGCGGGATCGTCGGAGCGCCCGACGGCGGCTGGATCGTGATGGGTTTGTTGACGTCGTAGATCTCGTAGGTCCAGGTCCCACTGATGGGCTTGCCGTCCCCCTCGCGGGCCCCTTCCCAGTGGAGGACGAGCCGGGCGACGTACGAGGGCTGTCCAGGTTCGTCCGCGACCCACACGTCGGCTTTCGCTCTGGTCACGGTGCCCTGGGTAACGCCCGTCAGCGTTGCCGGGGAGACGGTTATGACGTAGTGGCGGCTGCGGATTCCGTTGACCGTCTCCCGACCGACATACTGGTAATCCTCCGAGTTAGCGATGTCTGTGGGATCCAGGAGCACGCTCGCGCCGAATTCCGTGGCCGCTTCTTCCGCCGACTGCTGGGTCTGGATGCAATCCCCTTCGGTGCTACACATCCAGGCTGTATCGCCGATCTGGACCAGCTCTATCGTCTCACCCCCTTCGCTGGTGAGGAGGATCCGCATCGCGCGAGGATCGCGCGTCTCTTCCTGTTCCATCGTGATGACTTCGGAGGCTTCGCCCTCCACCGTCTGCTGGTAGGAGACGCGCAGGCGGTAACTGTTGAAGTGCTCCAGGGCGTCGGGAGCGACTTCGGGAGGCGGGGACTCCTCGGGTGGCGGTGTGGGAGGAGCGGTCGGGGCGACTGCCTCCGTCGGCGAAGGGGCGGGGCCGGTCGCCCCGGGCGAGGCGGGCGCTTTGCCTCTGGGGGAGCATGCCGCAACGGCCAGTAGAAGGAGCACCAGCGTGCTCCCGAGCGCGAGATATTTTTGCTTCACTTTGGCTTACCTCCTGGGGGAGTGTCTCACTTCGCCGACGAGAAGGCAGAAAAGGGAGAGAGGTCGCAGAGGATCAGGAGAGGGGCGCGGCCGTCGGATCGCGGCGGTTGTGAGACCTGAATGGAGTCTACCACGTTTTTCTGGAACGTCAAGGCGACCGCTCCACCGCGGCCTCCAGGATCAGCCGTCCGGCCCGCTCTGCGTCCTGGGGGGCCGCGGCGTGTTCCAGCAGGACGGCGACGGCGTAGCGGGGGTTACCGGCCGGTGCAACGCCCAGGAACCAGGCATGGGTCTCCCCGCCCTTTCCGGCCACCGCCGTCCCCAGATGCCCCGCCACTTTCGGCGTGAGGGGCTCCCATGCGGAAAGCACCCTATGGGCCAGGTCCGGGGAGAGAATCGGGCGCGGCATGCGCCGGGGCTCCACCGGGTGCCAGACCCCTGTCGGGTCCTCCACCTCCAGCACCCGGCGAGGCACGGGTTTCACCCCGTCGTTCGCCAGCGTCGCCGCGACCAACGCCATATCCAGCGGAGAGACGGTAAACGCTCCCTGGCCGATGGCCTCCCGCGCCGGGTCCTGAAGCGGCAGGTAGAAGTCCGGGGGCGGCGTTGGGCGGGCCCCCGGGGGGATCGTGGGCTCCGGTGGAATCATCTCCGGAACGGTCTCCAGGGCCAGCCTTTCGCCCAACCCCTCCCCCAGCCTCCAGCGGAGGATGGCCTCCCGCAGTCCCTCCTCCCCCAGTTGTTCCCCCAGCGCGGCGAAGGGGCCGGGACAGGCCAGCCGGAAGGCCCCCACCATCCATTCGCCCACGGGCGATGGCTCCTCCCGACACCCCAGCGCAACTCCGTTGATCTCCACCGTTTCCGTCAGGTTGGGCGCGGGGGTGTACAGGGAGACCAGGCCTCGCCCCAGCGCCTCGGCCAGGACGACCGTCTCCAGCGCGGCCCCCGGCGGATAGACGCCCTGGACGGCCCGGTTGAGAAGCGGCGCAGCCGCGGGCTCCGGATACGTCCGGGTCACGTATCCCGCCGCGTCCACCTCTACGCCCGCCAGCACCGTCCCGTTCCGGTCCAGAATCTCCCCCCGGACGATGCGCCGCTCATATTCCACCCGTCGGGGGTTGTCCTCGCGGGCGGTCAGCCACCCCGCACGCGCGATGGACCAGTAGCCGCAGGCCAGGGCCAGGACGATCAGCCCCAGGCCGAGGGCTCCGGCGAGCACCCGCAGGGAGGGGGAGAGGTCGGACCCCCGCCGACCGGGGGCCCTGTCCGCCGAAATCCGCAGCAGCAGGCCGACGGCCACAAAGGAGGCCAAAAGGGAGGAGCCGCCATAGGAGAGAAAGGGGAGGGCGACGCCAGCGATGGGGACCAGTCCGACGTTGGCGGCCATGATGATCCAGGCCTGGATGCCGATGCCGGCGGTGAGGCCGGCGGCGAGGAACCGCTCAAAGGGGCGGGGAGCCCGAAGGGCAGCCCGGAACCCCCGTTCCAGAAGGAGGCCGTAGAGGGCGAGGAGGGCCACTGTCCCCAGAAGCCCGAACTCCTCGGCGACGGCTGCGAAGACGAAATCGGTGTGGACGGCGGGGATGTAGGTGGGGCGACCCAGCCCCAACCCGTCCCCCACCAGTCCCCCTTCACCGAAGGCGATGAGGCTCTGGACGATCTTGAAGGCCCGGCCCGCTGCGTCGGGCCAGGGGGAGAGCCAGATGGCGATGCGCGCGGCGACCCGCTCCGATCCCACCGTGCCGACCCCACCCGCCAGGCCGAAGAGGAGCAGCCCAGCGACGACGTATCCCCACTGGCCGGTGGCCAGGTAGAGCATCGCCAGGAAGGTGAAGAAGAGGAGCATCGCCGCGCCCAGGTCCTGCTGGGCTGCCAGGAGGAGCACCACGAGCCCAAACATCACCAGCAGAGGGCCCAGGTAGGCGGGAGAGGGGAGACGAATTCGCCCGATGCGGACTCCAGTCTCCACCAGGAGTTCCCGGCGCTCCGCCAGGTAGGAGGCCAGGTAGACAACCAGGAGGAGTTTGAGGGTCTCCGAGGGCTGAAAGTATGTCCCTCCCACGCCCAGCCAGAGGCGGGGGCCTGCTCCGGCGGGGTTGACTCCCAGGACCAGCGTCGCGGCCAGGAGGAGCAGGCCGGCCAGGAGCCAGGTATATCGGTAGCGGTAGAGCCAGCGGAGGTCCCGGCCAGCCTGGGCGGCCAGGAGCATAGCGACGGTGGAGAGCATCACCCAGGTGGCCTGCCGGGGGAGGAAGTTGGGCGCCAGGCGCGCGACGGCCAGCAACCCCCAGCCCGCCAGCAGCGCGACGATGGGGAGAAGGTAGGGGTCCCGATGAGGGAGGCGACGGTTGAGGGAAACGTGGGCCGCGGCGAAGGAGAGCGCCCATGCCAGGATCAGGGAGACCGGGCCGCGCAGGCCCAGCACGGGAACGGTCCGAACCACTATCCCGGCTCCCGCCAGGACAAAGAGGGCAGCGATCAGCAGCAATCTCCGTTCCCGTCGGGCGACGAAGGGGGGGTAGGGCTCCGTCGGGCCAGTGATGCCTGTCGCCAGCGCAGCGGGCGTGGGAGGGCTATTGCGCTCCGCCATCGGGACCCCCTACGGGAGGGCCGGGACAACCGCGGCAACGGTCTCCAGGTCCGGCCCCCAGACGACGGTCACCACGCGTCCGGCGCGGGCCAGGTAGACCGCTCCGGAGGGTCCGGCCCAGAAATTCCCCTTCAGCCCCAGAGGGGGCTCGGTGGAGAGGAGGGGCGGCGTCCGGAAGCGGGGGATAAGGAGCCGGTAGGCCCGTTCAAACTCCAGGGCTTCCTCCCGGTTCTCCCAGGCCAGCCGCCAGACCATGACCTCCTTTCCGGTTTCGTCGGCCCAGAGGGCCAGGGTATCCCCGGCCCAGCCGTCGGCGGCGCGCCAGGCCGCCGTGTCGTCGTCCAGATAGGCCGCCAGGTGAAGGCCGAGGAGAAACTCCCCCACCATCTCCGAGAGCCTCTGTTCCCAGGTCTTCCCCAGCGCGGCGGTCAGGTTGGGAGTGGCCAGGCCCTGAACGGGCCGGCGGTCCCGGTACCGCTCCGGGTGGAGAATCTCCCGGGTGGTGCAGGGGGGGACGGCATAGGCGCGGTTGACGGCCTCCCAGCCCCCCTCGGCGTAGAGCGCGGCGACGAACCGGGCCCCCTCCGCGTAGGGGAAGAGGCGGATGGTCTCAAAGGCGGAGAGGCCTGCGAGGGGGGCGTAGGTGGGCTCTTCGGCACGGGCGGCGATGC
>DAOUBO010000006.1:0-2954 GCA_034432695.1 Anaerolineae bacterium
CAAAATAGAAAAATCCGCGTGTTTCTGCGTTCATCCGCGTCCTCCAAAATAGAAAAATCCGCGTGTTTCTGCGTTCATCCGCGTCCTCTAAAACACCTCCCGCTTCTGCCGCCGCAGCAGGTACAGGAAGAAGGGCGCGCCCACCGCTGCCGTCACCACGCCCAGGGGCAACTCCCGGGGGGAGAAGGCGGTGCGGGCCGCGCTGTCGGCCAGGATCAGCCCGACAGCCCCCAGAACCCCGCTCATCGGGAGCAGGAACCGGTGGTCGGGCCCCCAGGCCAGCCGGACGATGTGGGGGACGATGAGCCCCACGAAGCCGACGGCCCCGCTGACCGAGACGGCCGCGGCCGTGGCCAGGGAGACGGCGACGATCAGGACGCCCTTCGTCCGCTCCACCGCCACCCCCAGCGACTGGGCCTGCTCCTCGTCCAGCTGGAGCACGTTCAGCGAGTGGGCGTGCCAGGCGATGACCGCCAGCCCTCCCAGCACATAGGGGAGGACCACCCGCACCTTTTCCCAGTCGGCCAGGGCCAGACTGCCCATCAGCCAGCCCAGGACGTGCATGGCCCGGAAGGCGTCCTGCATACTGAACATCAGGAAGACGGTGGCCGCGGAGAGGAGCGCGTTCACCGCCACCCCGGCCAGGATCAGCGTGGTGACGGGGGTCCGCCCGCCCACGCGAGCCAGGCTATAGATAGCGGCTGTGGCCAGGAGCGCGCCGACGAACGCGGCGAGGGATACCCCGTTCCAGCCGCCCCCGCCGAACCGCCAGACGAAGGCGATGGCCAGCGTCGCGCCGAAGGACGCGCCGGAGGAGACGCCGATGAGATACGGCTCCGCCAGCGGGTTCCGGAAGAGGGCCTGGTAGACCGCCCCGGCGACGGCCAGCGTCATCCCGACCAGCCCGGCCAGGACCACCCGCGGGAGCCGGATCTGCCAGAGGATGGTCTCCCAGGCCGGGGGCCCGTCCGCCCCTCCCGCCCCCAGCCCCAGATGCCGCCCGACGATGCGGAGGACGGCCTGCGGCGGGATGGAGACCGCCCCCCAGGCCATCCCCAGCATCGCCACGAGCAGCAACAGGCCACCGGCCAGCGCCAGGAAGATCCAGCGCCTCCGGCGGAGCAGGTTCAGGTGACAGTCACCTTTGAGGTGACTGTCACCTGATGAAGGTTCGCCACCGTTACTGGAACGCATCGGGATGGAGAGCGCGGGCGATCAGTTCCAGGGCGTCCACCACCCGCGGGCCGGGCCGGCTGACGATGTCGGTCTGCTCCTGGGTCAGTTCCACGATGCGCCCGTTGACCACCGCGGAGATCTTCTCCCACCCGGGGCGCGCCCTCACTGTCTCCGCCGATTCGCCCCAGGGATGGTCAGCCAGGAAGATGACCTCCGGGTCGGCGGCGATGATGGCCTCGGCGCTCAACTGCACCCAGGCCGCCTCGGCGTTCGCGGCGATGTTCTCCCCGCCGGCCCGTTCAATCAGGTCCTGGACAAACGACCCCGGCCCGACGGTCCAGAGTGTGGGGTCCAGTTCCCAGTAGACCCGCGGCCGGGGGCGCCCGGCGACGGCCTGGGCCACCTTATCCGCTCGCTCCTGCATCTGGGCGGTCAGGGCCTCTGAGGCCTCTTCGGCTCCCGTGGCCTTCCCTACCAGCCGGATGCTCTCCAGGACCCCCGGAAAATCGTGGGCATCCACCACCAGAACCGGGAGCCCCAGTTTCTCCAGTTCCGGCACCACCTGGGGGATGTGAATGCTGGCCGCGAGCACCAGGTCCGGCTGGGCCTCCAGCAGTTTCTCCATATTGACGTCGGAGAAACCGCCGACTTTGGGCTTCTCGGTCGCTTCGGGGGGATAGTTGCAGAACTCCGTGACGCCCGCGACCCGGTCCCCCAGGTTCAGCGCGTAGAGGATCTCCGTGATGGAGGGGGCCAGGGAGACGATGCGCTGGGGCTCCGCGGGGATCGCCACCTCCCGCCCGGCCATATCGGTGACCGTCATGGGATAGCGGGAGGGTGTTGGAGTCGGCGGGACCGGTGTGGGAGTCGCCGTGGGAGGTGGAGGAGATGTGGGAGTCGGGGGTACAGGCGTCGGCGCAGGGCGGCACGCCACCAGCCCCGCCAGGAGCAGTGCGACCAGTCCGAGGGTGAGCAGGTGATAGACGCGTTTCATACGGGCCTCCTGAAGGGATGGATTGGTTAGGAACTTTCAGGAGGAACCGGCGAGAGGAACAAGGGGAGCGGGAAACAAAAAATTCCCCCTCCGAGGCGGTGGGGGAAAATCAGAACCCCCTTGTCGGACCGACAAGGGGGGATGGGACTGGGTTCCATGCAGCCGAACCGCAGTTCCATTCCCCTGTCCTCGCAGGTTCCTGGAACGACGGTGAGGCAGGCGACCTGGCTCTCCCGGCCCGGATGCGGCCACTGGGGCCCCGGCCTTCCGTGCATCCGGGGGACGGGATTACAGTTGCGGGACAGCGCCGGCCTCTCCGCCCGAGGGGGCGCTCGGGCGGACCACCGGACTTCCCCTTTTCAGCCCTGCCTTTCGGCGCGGGCACCTCACCGTGGTTCAGAGATTCAGTTGTGGCAGAAAGTATACCACGAACCAGAGGAATTGGCAAACGAACGTCTGAACGCAGGTGCCGTCGGAACTTGACAAATCGGGCATGAGGGATATAATGAAAGTGATGCCCCCTCCAAATGAACCACGGATTGCACGGCCAATCTGTGGAATCCGTGAAATCCGTGGTTTCTAAAACGCCCCCGGCGGTGACCCCAGCACCGACCGGAGGGCGGGTATCCGTGCTGGGGCAGACAGCGCGGAGGTTGCCAGCAGCATACCGCAGCCGGCAGGGGCCCCCTACTTTATTCGGCTTACTTCAATCCGGAAAGAACACAACGGATTCACCCAGCCCAGAGGATTCAGGGCCACTCAGACCCTCTCTATCCCCTTTTAC
>DAOUBO010000007.1:0-13186 GCA_034432695.1 Anaerolineae bacterium
TGGAGATGGCCGAAGCCCACCGGGTGCTCCTGCTCCAGGACGGGCGGGCCCTCTTCTGGGAGGAGGCCCTGGCGGAGGCCCAGGCCCAAACCGAGGCCCAGGTCCGGAGGCTCACCGATCGGGAAGGCGAACTGCGGGGCCGGATGCTGGAGTTCTCCTACTACCAGAAAGCCGGGGCGTACTTCGGCCCCCTCCTGCGGCGGCCGCGCGCCGTTCTGCCGGTGGAGATAGAAGAGCAGGTGGAGAAACACCTCCTGCAGGAGGAGTTCCGGGAATTGCTGGCCACCGACCTGCTGGTCAGCGGCTCCCCCCGCTACCGGCCGGAAGCCCCTCAGGTCTGGCTGGTGGTGGAGGTCTCGGCCACGGTGGACCGACGCGATGTGGAGCGGGCCCGGCACCGGGCCGCCATCCTGCGGAAGGCCGGCCTGCGGGCGATACCGACCGTCGCCGGCGAGGACGTCACGATCGGGGCGATGGAGATGGCCGAAGCCCACCGGGTGCTCCTGCTCCAGGACGGGCGGGCCCTCTTCTGGGAGGAGGCCCTGGCGGAGGCCCTGAGCGAGGAATCGTCGGGAGGCGCGCGATGAAGCGGGAGGACGTGCTCTCTCGGGTGGCCCAGAACCCGACGTTTCCGTTTCACCACATCCGCCCGACCTTCCCTATGCCCTCCGGCGGCATCACGCCGAAAATGGCCCCCCAGGTGGTCAGGGACCTGGGGCCAGACATCGTCATCGGGTCCGGCGGGGGGATCCACGCGCACCCCTGGGGGCCGGTGGCCGGGGCCCGGGCTTTCCGGCAGGCCATCCAGGCCACCATGGAGGGCCGCCCGCTGGAGGACGCCGCGGCGAAGGAATACCCCGAACTCCGCGTCGCGCTGGAGACCTGGGTGGACCCGTTCGGGAAAGGGCTGGGAGTATAGACCGGCGGCAGATGCCGCCGGTTCATTTTCACCGGAAAGGAGGAAGCCATGGACCCCATTACCCTCAGCGTCATCAAGGCGGACATCGGAGGCTTCGTTGGCCACTCCAGTGTCCACGACGAACTGATAGAAGAGGCGGAAGACCGGCTGGAAGCGGCGGTGAAGGAGGACATCATCGTGGACTTCCACGTCACCGCCTGCGGCGACGACCTGCAACTCATTATGACCCACCGCAAAGGGGTAGATAGCCCCGAGATTCACCGCCTGGCGTGGGAGACCTTTGAGGCCTGCACGGAGGTTGCCCGGCGGCTGAAACTCTACGGCGCCGGACAGGACCTGCTGGCGGACGCCTTCTCTGGCAACGTCAAGGGGATGGGCCCCGGCGTAGCGGAGATGGAGTTCGCCGAACGGCCCTCCGAACCGGTGCTGATCTTTATGGCTGATAAGACCTCTGCGGGGGCCTGGAACCTCCCCCTCTACCGCATGTTTGCCGACCCCTTCAACACCGCTGGCCTGGTCATCTCCCCCGCCATGCACGACGGCTTCCGCTTTGAGGTCCACGATGTGAAGGAGAGCAAGCGGGTCTTCTTTGACACGCCGGAGGAACTCTACGACCTGCTGGTCTTCATTGGAGCACCGGGCCGCTACGCGGTCAAGGCCGTCTACACCAGGAAGGGGGACATCGCCGCCGTCTCCTCCACCCAGCGCCTTTCCCTGATCGCCGGTCGGTACGTGGGGAAGGACGACCCGGTCTGCATCGTCCGCTGCCAGGGTGAGTTCCCGGCCGTCGGCGAGGCCCTGGAGCCGTTTACGATGCCCCACATTGTGGAGGGATGGATGCGGGGCTCCCACTACGGCCCGCTGATGCCGGTCTCCCTCTACCACGCCACGCCCAGCCGCTTTGACGGCCCGCCCCGGGTCGTCTGCCTGGGCTTCCAGATCGCGGGGGGGCGGCTGGTGGGACCCCGGGATATGTTTGACGACCCCGGTTTTGATGAGGCGCGGCGGCTCTGCAACGTCATCGCCGACCACTTCCGCCGCCACGGCCCCTTTGAGCCCCATCGGCTGCCGATGGAGGAAATGGAATACACCACTCTCCCCCAGGTGATGAAGAAACTGGCAGGCCGCTGGGAGGAAATCCCATAAGCCCAACGTGGCGGTTTGTCGCCAGACTGGAACTGCCCGCTGCCAGGTGCAGGGTGCAACGCCCCACGCCCACCGCTCCCTCTCGTTCCCCCTTCCCGGCAGGGAAAAGACATGTTGTGCGGCGGCTTCGCCGCTGCACAACATGTCTTTTCTCTATTTTTGTCTCCGCAGAGCAGTTCGCCCGAAAGATGGTGGTCCGTCGCACCATTGACTTTCACCGGAACTATGGTAAGATAGCAGCATCCAGCCGACGGTCGGGGTGGAGAGAGAGTATGCGTGCCATAGACATCATCGCGAAAAAGCGGGACGGGGAGGAACTGACCTCCGAGGAGATTGAGTTCTTCGTCCAGGGCTACACCCGGGGCGAGATCCCCGACTACCAGGCCGCGGCGTGGCTGATGGCGGTCTACCTGCGCGGCATGACCGAACGGGAGACCCGCGATCTGACCCTCGCGATGGCCCGGTCGGGGGATATGCTGGATCTGAGCGACGTGGCCCCGGTGGTGGTGGACAAGCACTCCAGCGGCGGGGTCGGCGACAAGGTCACGCTCATCGTCGCGCCCGTCGTTGCCGCGTGTGGGGTGCCGGTCGGGAAGATGACCGGGCGAGGGCTCGGCTTCACCGGGGGAACCGTGGACAAACTGGAATCCATCCCCGGGCTCCGTACGGACCTCTCCGCGGAAGAATTCAAGGCCCAACTGGCCCGCATCGGCCTGGCCCTGACCGGGCAGTCGGCCAACCTGGCCCCCGCCGACCGGAAAATCTACGCGCTCCGGGACGCAACCGCCACTGTCTCCTCCTTCCCGCTCATCGTCAGTTCTATTATGAGCAAAAAACTCGCCGGAGGGGCCCATGCCATCCTGCTGGACATTAAGGTGGGCTCCGGCGCGTTTATGAAGACGGTGGACGAGGCCGTCCGGCTGGCCGAGGCTATGGTCCGCCTGGGCAGGGAGTTGGGGCGCCGGATGTGTGCGCTGATCTCGGACATGAACCAGCCCCTGGGGTGGGCGGTAGGGAACGCGCTGGAGGTACGGGAAGCCATCGCCGTCCTCCACGAGGAAGGCCCGGCAGACCTGCGAGAGCACTGCCTGGTGGTCGCGGCGGAGATGCTCGCCCTGGCCGGCCGGGTCGCGAGCCCGATGGAGGGAGTGGAGATGGCGGCCCGGGCTATCGCCGACGGGAGCGCCTGGCGGAAGTTCCGCGCCTTCGTGGAGGCCCAGGGTGGAGACACCCGCTTTGTGGACGACCCCGACCGGCTTCCCCGGGCCCGGTACGTGGAATCCGTTCCCGCTCCTGCGGACGGCTACATCCAGCGCGTGGACGCCGCCCAGATCGGTATGGCGGTCGTAGACCTGGGGGGCGGGCGGGAGAAAAAAGAAGACCCGATAGACCACTCGGTAGGGGTGGTCGTGCACTACAAAGTCGGCGACCGGGTCCAGAAGGGCGCCCCGCTGGCGACGCTCCACGCGAACGACCGCTCCCGGCTGGAACGGGCCCGCCAGCGCGTCCTGGCCGCCCACGTTATCGGCCCGGAGCCCGTCTCGCCCCTGCCGCTGTTCTACAAGAAGGTCGTCTGAAGGGGCCGGACAATGCCCTTTGCCCCCCTCTTCGCTCTGCTGGCTCCCGGTGGAGCGCTCCTGGTCCTGCAAATCCTTTCGGTCGTTCCCCGCCTCCGGCCGCTGCGCCGGTTGATCGTGCCCGTCGGGGCCGGCCTGGCGCTGATGGGCGTTCTGTTGACCCGCGCGGAGCCCCCCTGGCCGTTGCTGCTTTCCCGGTGGCAACCGCTGCGCCTCTTCGGCAACTTCCCGGTTCTTGCCCCCGATCCTCTGATCTGGCCGCTGGCCGTCGCACTGGCGGGTGTGGTAACGGGCGCTGCGCTGGTCCAGGCAGGGCGACCACCGAAGGCGCCCCTGTTCCTGGCGATCGCGGCGCTGGGGATTCTCTCCTTCGGCCTGCTGGCCCTATGGAGCGAAAACCTGCTGACGCTGCTGATGGCATGGGCCGCGTTTGACCTCGCCTGGGGAGTCGGAATGCTCGCCTTCGGCCTCTCCCCCACCTCCATCCTCTGGAGAACCGCCGGAGGCGTGCTTGCGACCCTTCTGGTGTGGATGGGCAGCCTGGTGCTGGAGCAGTCGGAGACGGGTATTGTCTGGTCCCTCATGGTCGCCCCGCAGGAAGGAGCCGAGTTCCTGTTCCTGGCCGCCTCCCTGATCCGCCTGGGGGTTTACCCCTTCCCTTTCACCCTCCCCCCGGAGACCCAGCGAAGGCATCCCCTCGGAGCGGCGCTCTTTCTGGAGCCCCTCCTGGCCTGGGCCCTCCTGGTCCGTATGTTCGCTCAGGCAGGGCTCCCCTTCCCCCCGGGAGGATGGATGGAAGGGCTCGCGGCAGGGACGTTTCTCGTGGGCGGACTCCTGGCGCTGACGGGCTCGGGAGAGCGGACCCTCCCGTGGGTCGGGCTGGCCGCGATGGGGGGGATCCTCTGGGCGGGGATCCGGTCCGACGGCTCGGCCCATGCGGCGGCCATCTGGCTGAAGGGAGGGGCTCTCTGGGCCCTGGGGGTTTCCCTGCTGTACCTGGGGCGGGGATGGGAGCCCACGTCGCCGTGGTGGACGGGCGGCGCCGGAATCGGGGCCCTGGCCCTGGCGGCGATGCCGCTGCTGGGCGGCATCGCCGCGCCTCTCTCCGGCTGGCCCCGGTGGATGGGGTTCCTCCTGGGGCAGGCGCTGCTGACCCAGGCCGTTCTGCGGGACTGGCTGCGGCCCGCGACGCCGGAGGAGTCGCCAGGCCTCTGGGCGGACCTGGCACGGGGAACGGGGCTCGCGCTTCTGGCCATCCTGATCGGGGTTCTGGGGACGGTCGGACCAGGGGCGCCCGGAATGCGCCCCTCCCTGCCAGGCTGGACCCTCCTGGCCCTCTGGATCCCGGGCACGCTGGGTGGAGTCGGGCTCTTCTGGATATGGCCGCGCGTGTGGCGAGGGCGCAGCCTGGCCGCCTTCGTACACCGTGCCCTGCGGCTGGATTGGGCCTACGGGCTGATCGCCGGGGCGCTCTCCAGGGGAACGGACGCGCTCGGCGCGGTGGCCGACGTAGCGGAGGGCGCGGGCGCCGTCCTTTGGGCCCTTGCGGTTTTCCTGCTCATCCTGGTCGTCGCGCTGGGACTGTGAGATGGGAACGGTTCTGGAGTTTGCGGCACGGATTTCCCAACTGGCCACCGGCCCCGCGATGGTGGGGCTTTTTGTCGCCCTGGGGGTCGTCCTGGCCGCCCGCATCTGGCTCCTGCAGGTCATCGGGCTGGCGGTCGTCTATTTTGCGGCGGGCCTTCTGCATGCCCAGGCGGTCCGCCCGGAGGTTGTCCTGGTCAAGTGGGTCATCGGAGCCGCCGTCTGCCTGGCCCTGGCGCTGACCCCCTCCACGCCGATGGGAAGGAAGGGGGGGATTCCCTCTGGGGACGCCGGGGAGTCGGTCTCCCCGTTCCGGCGGCTTCTGAGGGCCCTCCGGCGGCTTCCGGAAGACCTCCCGCTGCGCGGCGTGACCCTTCTGGCCGCCCTCCTCATCGCATACACCGCCTCTTCCCGGTTTCCCCTCCCCCAGGTCACCTTTGAGGTCGGTCTGGTCTGCTACCTGATGGCGGTGGTCGGGATGTTTCTGGCCGGGATGTCGGAGGAACCCCTTCAGGTCGGGCTGGGGCTTCTGGTTTTCCTGAACGGGTTTGACCTTTTCTTCAGCGCGCTGGAACCCAGCCTTGTCGTCGTCGGCCTGCTGGGTGCGCTGGAACTGCTGATCGCCCTGGCGGCCGCCCACGTGGCCCTATCCCACCCGCAGGAGGCGCGCTGATGGGCGCGCTCCTTTGCCTGGCCCTGCCCCTCCTGGCAGCCGTCCCGGCCTACCTCCTCCGCCGGTGGCGATGGCCGTCCTTCCTGCTCGGAGCAGGGACGATGGCGGTCCTGGGTGGACTGCTGGTCTTCCTCCCCCTGGATCGGCCCTTTGTCCTCTTTGGGAGCGAAGCCTCCCTGGCCAGCCCGGTCTCATTCTTCGGGCGCACGATCGCCCTGACGCCCCTGGCCCAGACGGCGCTGACCTTCCTGTTCTTCGCCGGGATGGCCCTTTTCCTGGTGTCCAGCATCCTGGAGCCGGGCACGCCCTACGTCTCGCTGGGGCTGGCGGTGGTCGGCATGCTGGCGGGGGCGCTGGTTGTTCGCCCCCTCCTCTACGGGGCGCTCCTGCTCCAACTGGCGGTGGCCCTCTCCGTTCTCCTGTTGCCCGGCGGAAGAGGGGGAATGCGCTACCTGACCTTCTACGTCCTGGCCCTGCCGGGTCTGCTGGTTGCCCACTGGCTGCTGGACCGATACACGCTGACACCGGATCAACCCACCCTTTTGCGGGCCGCGGCCCTGCTGACGGGTCTCTCCTTCGCGCTGATGCTGGGGTTAATCCCTTTCCACCCCTGGGTCCCGGCGCTGGCCCGCGGCGGCGCCCCCCTTTCGGTTGCCTTCATCTTCTCCGGTGTCGGCGGAACAGTCTGGTTCCTTCTGCTGGACTACCTCCAGACGTACCCCTGGCTTCGGGCCGCGCCGCAATGGACCCCCGCCCTGACGGCCTTCGGGGTCGGTACGATGGCCCTTGGCGGTCTGCTGGGGACAACGCGCCGGGGGATGGGCGCGCTGCTGGGATACGCGGTTATGGTGGACACCGGCTTCTCCATCCTGGCCCTGGGCTACACCGCGACGCTGGGGGTGGTACTGGAGCGGGCACTGATGCTGGCGCGCGCCTGGGGAGTCATCACCGTCGCCACAGGATTGGCCGCCCCGGCCCGGCAATCGGACGGGGCGGAGTCCATCAGCGTTTCCCCCAGCAGCCTCTTCGCGCTGGTCGTCGGGCTTTTCTCCCTTGTTGGGTTTCCCCCCACGGTGGGATTCGCCTCCCGGTGGGGGCTTTACCGCTGGCTCTTCCAGGAACAGCCCCTGCTCACCACGCTCGTGCTGCTGGCGTCCGCCGGGCCGCTGGTCGGCCTGGCGCGCGCTCTCCCCCTGCTGCTCCGATCCGCGACCCGGAGCGGCCCGCGTTGGTGGGGATGGCGGGAGTGGATCGCCGATGCCCTGTCCTTCCTCGCCGCACTGGGCGCGCTGGTCCTGGGCCTGTTCCCCCAGTGGCTCATCTACGCCCGGTAAACCGGAATCCCCTCCGGTCTGCGCGCTTGCCAATCGGGGCAGGCGGAGTATACTATACCCACGAACCTCCGAACCCGGTCTGCATAACCCGTAAGGAGGCCGACCCTATGTCTATCTGGCAAACCTACTTTACCCCCACCTCTACCGAAGAGGCCCTGCGTCTTCTGGCGGAACACGGCTCCCGGGCCCGTGTCATCGCTGGTGGAACAGACCTGCTGCTGGAACTGGAGCGGGGCGTCCGGCAGGCCGACGTCCTGATAGACATCAGCCGAACCCCCGGATTGGACGGCATCGTGCTGGAAGGGGAGACCCTCCGCCTGGGCCCGATGGTGACCCACAACCGGCTGGTCGCTTCCCCTGCGGTTGTGGAGCGGGCTTTCCCTCTGGCCCAGGCCGCCTGGAGCGTCGGAGCGCCGGCCATTCGGAACCGGGGCACTCTGGGCGGCAACCTGATCACCGCCTCACCCGCCAACGATACCATCCCTCCCCTGATGGCACTGGGCGCGACGCTGGTGCTTCGCTCCGCCCGCGGCGAGCGCCGAGTTCCCATCCAGGACTTCTACAGAGGGGTCCGGCGGGTGGACCTGGCCCCCGACGAGATGGTGGTAGAGATCCAGGTGCCGGTGCTGGGGCCCAGCGATCGGGGCGTCTTCCTGAAACTGGGACTGCGGCGAGCGATGGCCATTTCCGTCGTCAACACCGCCGTCGTAGTCCGTTTGGAAGACGGCATCGTGATCCGCGCCCGCATCGCCCTGGGGAGTGTGGCCCCCACCGTCATACGGGCCTGCGAGGCTGAAGGCGTGCTGGTGGGAAGCCCCCTCTCCCCAGAGCAGGTTCAGGAAGCGGCGGACCTGGCCGCCCGCGCGGCCGTTCCCATTGACGACATCCGCGCGGGCGCAGAGTACCGCCGGGAAATGGTTCGGACCCTTGTCCGCCGTGCCCTGACCCTCCTGGCCCAGGGACGGGAACGGGAGGGCTTCCCCACCCATCCTCCCCTCCTCTGGGGCCGAACGGGCGGGAAGGCCCCCTACGTTGTCGGGAAGACGGTCTGCCACACGGTCGGTGGGAACGAGCCGATAGAGTGCACCGTCAACGGAGAAAACCACATCGTCCGGGGCGCCAACGGGAAGACCCTTCTGCGGATGCTCCGGGAAGACCTGGGGCTGACGGGCACCAAAGAGGGGTGCGGCGAAGGCGAGTGCGGAGCGTGCACCGTCTGGCTGGACGGGGTCGCCGTCCTCTCCTGCCTGGTCCCCGCCCCGCGCGCTCATGGCGCCCAGATCGTCACGGTGGAGGGGCTGAGCGCGGGGGCGAAACTCCACCCCCTCCAGCAGGCCTTTATAGACGAGGGAGCCGTCCAGTGTGGCTACTGCACCCCCGGCTTCATCATGAGCGGGGCCAAACTCCTGGAGGAGATTCCGATGCCGGGCCGGGAGCAGATCCTTCAGGCCATCGCCGGAAACCTTTGCCGGTGTACCGGCTACTACAAAATCGTGCGCGCGATAGAGCGCGCGGCCGCTATGCAGGGAGGTCGGGCATGAAACTGGTGGGCAAACGGATCGCCGTTCTTGCCGAGAACAACTACCAGGACCTGGAACTCTGGTACCCGCTCCTGCGGATGCGGGAGGAGGGGGCGGACGGCAGGGTCGTCGGGACGGGGAGCGCCTCCACCTACACCAGCAAGTACGGGTATCCCGTCAACGTGGACGTATCGGCCGATCAGGTCTCGGCAGACGACTTTGACGCCATCATCATCCCCGGCGGCTACGCGCCGGACCTGATGCGCCGGTACGAGTCCGTTCTTCGGCTGGTACGGGAGGCGTTCCAGAAGGGGAAGATCATCGCCGCGATCTGCCACGCCGGGTGGGTTCCCATCTCGGCGGGCATTCTGAAGGGGCGGCGCGTGACCAGTTTCTTCGCCATCAAGGACGACATGGTCAACGCGGGAGCCGAATGGGTAGACGAGGAGGTCGTTCGGGACGGCAACCTGATCACCTCCCGGAAACCCGACGACCTGCCTGCGTTCTGCCGGGCCATCATCGCGGCCCTTTCTGAAGGGTAAGGAGACGGAGCGGCCGCGGCGACGCCCTGGCCGCTCCGTCTTTCCCGCCGCCGGAGCCGGGACCCGGCGACGGGGAAGCGGAACCAGCGCTATGGACATCCGTCAATTTCGGGACCCTGAGGCGGCCCGTGGGGTCGCCACGGCGATCGCGTCCCGCTCTACCCGCCCTGTCCGCCTGATGGAATTCTGCGGAGGGCATACCCATGCCATCCTCCGCTTCGGCATCCCCGACCTTCTCCCCCCGACGGTGGAACTCCTCTCCGGCCCCGGCTGCCCCGTCTGCGTGACGTCGGCGGCAGACCTGAGCCGGGCGCTGGCGCTGACGGCCATCCCTGGCCTCATCCTGACGACGTTCGGGGACATGATGCGCGTGCCAGCGGACCGGGGCCGGTCGCTGGCGCGCGCCCGGGCCGAGGGCGCGGACGTGCGCGTCGTCTACTCCCCGCTGGACGCGCTGGAGGTCGCTCGCCGGAACCCCGGGCGGCCTGTGGTCTTCCTGGGAGTGGGTTTTGAGACAACGGCGCCGATGGTCGCCTCGGCCATTCTGGCCGCCGAGGCGGAGGGCCTTCCCAACTTCTACGTTTTCAGCACCCACAAACTGACTCCTCCGGCCATGCGCGCCATCCTGGATGCAGGCGAGGTCCGCCTCTCCGGCGTCATCGGCCCCGGCCACGTAACAACAGTCATCGGCCTGAAGGCCTGGCAGTTTCTGCCGGAGCAGTACGGCGTGCCGTGCGCGGTGGCGGGATTTGAGCCGCTGGACATCCTGTGGGCCATCCTTGCGCTGGTGGAGATGGTGGAGGACGGGCAGCCCGGAGTCGCCAACGCCTACGCCCGGAGCGTCCGGCCGGATGGTAACCCGGCCGCGCAGGCGGCGATGGAGCAGGTCTTTGAGGTCGCCGACGCGGAGTGGAGAGGGTTAGGGGTCCTGCCGGCCAGCGGCCTGCGGATTCGGGAGGCCTATGCCCACCGGGACGCTATGCGCGTCTTTCCTGCAGAGGTTGCGCCCGCGCGGGAACCTCCCGGATGTCGCTGTGGGGACGTCCTGCGAGGCGTTCTGAAGCCGACCGAATGCCCCCTCTTCGCCCGCGCCTGCACACCGCAGAGCCCGGTCGGCCCCTGCATGGTCAGCGCGGAGGGAGCCTGCGCCGCATACTACCAGTACGGACAGCGGTAGCATGGATGCCGGCGGACCGGGGCGACGGAAGTCACCCCGGTCCGCCTTCGCTTTATATCCACCCCTGCTTCTTGCAGAAGTCCGTCAGGAAGGGGATGACCACCCACCTGCCCTGATAGGCCTGGATGGCCAGAACGATGACATAGACCAGCCAGGCCGCCCAGACGACGAAGCCGATGATGAGGAAACTCAGGACAGTACCAAGCACCCACCCCACGACGGTCAGCGCGAGCGATTGGATGGCGTTGTAGCGGATGAAGGGGCGGGCCTTCTTATCCTCCAGCAAGAGGGCCACAACGGCAACGGGCCAGATGATCCAGGACAGCAACGCCCAGAGTTTATCGTCCTGGGTGACCTCGCCATATACCTCGGCCATAATTCCTCCTTTCCCTGGGGATGTTTCTGTAAAATCCATTATACCCCTCCTGCCCGGTTTGTCAAATCCGGGTGGGAAACAGGAAGGTGCATTTCAATTTCCTGGCCGGCGCTTTGGGCGACCCATCGGACAACCTGATGCCCAGAGGACTTTTGACCTTCGCAGAGCGGTTTGCCTGAAAACGGAATGCACCCGATCAGGAAGCCGGCGTGCCGGGCACTCTCGGAGCGCCCGGCATGCCCGGAGACGACTACTTCAGGACGGTTTCCGTCCATGCCTGGATCCACTTTTCCCGATTGGCGGCGATCAGCGCCGGGTCCAGGGTGGCCGGCTCTTCGGGGATCTGGGCGTAGCGGACGAAAGCCTCCGGCAGTTTCGCCTTCGGGTGGACCGGGAAGACGAACATCTGCAGCGGCATATCCTCCTGGAAGCGGACGCTGAGCATAAAGTCCACGAACTTGCGGGCCAGGTCGCGGTTCCGGGTCCCCTTCAGGATGCCGACGAACTCAACCTGTCGGAAGCACATCCCTGGCCCCACCAGGGAAGCCGTGGGCGCTTCCTCCGGGGGCTCTTTGGCGAAGATGACCTCCGCGGGCGGGCTGGAGCCGTAGGAGACGACCATCGGATAGGGCCCCCGGCCGGACGACCCGCTGAAGTGCGTGTAGTAGGCCGTCTCCCAGTCCGGCGCGACCAGCACATCGTTCTCCCGCAGGGCCCGCCAGAAGTCCAGATAGCCCGGGTCCCCGAACCGCGCCACCGTCGCCAGCAGGAAGGCCAGCCCGGGCGACGAGGTCGCGGGGTTCTCCACCACCAGCAGGCCCCGGTACTCCGGCCGCGTCAGGTCCTCCAGACTCTGGGGAATCGGCAGACCGTGTTCCGCAAAGTACGCCCTGTCGTAGTTGATGCAGACGTCGCCGTAGTCCACCGGCAGGGCCCGAAACTGCGGATCCAGTTGAAACTCGGCGGGGATCTCAGCCAGAAGCGGCGAGCGGTAGGGCTCAAAGATGTCGGCCTCCAGGGCACGGGAGAGGAAGGTGTTGTCCACACCGTAGAAAACATCGGCCAGAGGGGCATCTTTGGAGAGAATGGCCTTATTCAACGCCGCGCCCGTGTCCCCAGAGGCCAGGAAAGTGAGCCGGACGTTGTTCTCCTGCTCAAAGGCGCGGATGACCTCCTCGCTGGCGGCGAAGGAATCGTGGGTCATCACCGTCAGCGTGGCTGGCTCCCGCGGCCCACAGGCCGTCAGCGCCAGCGAACCGAGAAGCAGAAGGATGAGCATTCTCTTCATCTGAACACCTCCTTATCGCTTCACGTTTCACGTTTCACGTTTCACGTTTCACGTTTCACGCCTCACGCATTCCGCCTCCCGTCGGTGGACGACGATCAGCAATCCCGATCGGATGCAGACATGGGCCTGGGGGGCTATCAGTTCGTTGCTGATGCCGCGGGTCCGATCCGGGTAGAGCGTTTCCCCCCGAAGCGGCCAGCGTAGCCCCTCGGTGGTCACCCCCTCCACGGGCATTCCCCAGGGGATGAGGGAAACCGTTTCTCCGGGCCGGCCCTGAAGGGAGGCCTCCGAGCGGACCATCAGGACCTCCTCCACGCCGTCGTCCAGCCGGACATCCACATCTTTCAGCCAGGGGGATGCGAGCAAGGCCACATTGCCAAGGGTCTGATCCAGCCGCTGCCCCAGGGCGCCGACCACCCGGACAGCCTCCGGGCCACGGGTCAGCGCGTAGCGGAGGGCCAGTTCCAGGTCGGTCTCGTCCTTCTCGCGCGGGTACCGACAGACAACGGCCTCCCGGAGCCCTTCCAGCAGCGAGGGCTCCAGCGAATCCAGGTCGCCGACGACGGCGTGCGGACGGAGCCCCAGCGCCAGCAAATGGTGCACCCCGCCATCTGCAGCGACCAGAATGTCGTCGGGCCGGAGCATCCGCCGAACCCGTTCCAGATCCGGCACCCTTCCGTTGGCAAAGATCATCACCCGGCAGCCCATCAAGAAACCTCCGAAAAAAAGCCGCCCCACGTGGTGGAGTGGGGCGGCAGAGCAGCCTGCAGGGATCGGATTTCCGCCCCCCTCCCTACGCTGGCATGGCCCAGATCAGGTTCAAAGGGTCGGCGTCGGGGGCCCTATGGCCCGTGGACGCCCTCTCAGCCCGGCTCCCCCGGACTCCCCTGGGCGGGCTTTCCCACTGGTAAAGAGCGTACCCATTATACCCTGGACTTTGGATAAACCGCCGGATGTAGGCCGAAATTTCATTTCGGCCCACGGGCCACCCATATGTATGGGCATCGGCAAATGGATAAAGCCCACATATGGAGCACGAGTAAGGCGTTT
>DAOUBO010000008.1:0-1663 GCA_034432695.1 Anaerolineae bacterium
GGCGGCGGGTGGCGTTGTCGTCTATGCTCCCGCCGCAGAGGGGGCAGCGCACGCGCGCCCGCGTCACCGTCCCCTCGTCGGGGTCAAAGCAGGTCGGGTTGTCAACCCGACCTACATCCACAATCTCCGCGTCCACCCGGCCGGCGGCCCGGTTGGGGATCAGCCGCAGGGCGATCTGCCGCTTCTCCTTCTTCGCCAGCCAGGGCTGGCGCATGAGGGGGATTTCGGCGCCGCAGGCGGGGTTCTGGCAGGGGAGGGTGCGCGCCCAGATGTAGCCGACGGGGACCTCACCCCTTCCCCCCTGGCCCCCCTTCCCCTCTTCCGGTGGGAGAGGGGAAGGGGGGTAGAATTGGGCCAACTCCCGGCGGGCCTCCTCCAGCACCCACTTCCCCCAGGCGCGGACGGCGACCAGGAGCGGCGATTCGCCCCGCTCCTCTTCCAGGGAGAAGAGAGTCGGCTGGTCGGGAGGGGTCTCCTCAGCCTGCGGCGGGAGGGGGAGGACGTGGGCCAGGTGACTGTCACCTGGCCACCGCTGGGGGTACTCCAGGACGGCCCTGTTGATGAGGACGGCGACGGGGTTGTAGTCCAGCGCGTAGGTCTCGCAGCCCAGGCGGAGGGCCTCCAGGGGGATCGCGCCGCCGCCGGCGAAGGGGTCCAGTACCTTCGGGGCGCGGCCACCGAAGGCCTCCCGGATGAGCGCGCGGGCCTGCTCTATGCGGGGGGAGTCGCCGTCCTTGACGGCCTCCCAGGGGGAGATGTCCCGCACCAGGGCCAGGAGGCGCTCCCGCTCCAGGGGGTCGCCGGGGTCGGGGAGGAGCGCGGCCAGGGCGATGGCGCGGGAGGCGGCCAGGGGCCGCCGGGCCCACCAGATGTGGAGGGTGGAGATGTGGCCGTGGCGGATGTTCTTCTCCCGGACCGATTCCTCCGAGACGCGCCGGAGGGGGAAGTTGACCTCAATCAGGCGCTGGGGCATAGATTCCTCCCGCAATGATCAGGTGACAGTCACCTCAAAGGTGACTGTCACCTTGTCGTTTCCAACTCCTCCAGAAACCGCCGGACCGGGTCCGGCAATGGACGGCCGCGCAGGTAGTCCAGGACCATCTCCTGATAGGCCGACGGGTGGCCGACCCAGGCCTGCACAAAAGCCCGGTCTACCAGCGTGCCACCTCGTTCGCCGATCCACTCCAGGTAGTTGCTGTAAGGCCACCGGGCCGGGTCGGGCACCAGGCCGTCTTTGACCGGGTTGGCGTGGATGTAGCGGCAGAGGTGGAGCAGGTACGTCTCGTCTGTGACCGGTTTGGCCTGAAAGCGATGCTCAAACAATGTGCCGCTATGTCCGTACCGTTTATTGTAGGCCTTGGTGTACCGGTTGAACACCCGCTGGGGCAGCCAACCGGCCGGTGTCTCGCCGTCCTGTCGTACCAGCAGGTGGTAGTGGTTGGGCATCAGGCAGTAGGCGATCACGGCAATCTGGAAATCCCGGCAGTACTGCTTCATATGCCGCAGGACGAAGAGGTAGTTCTCCGGATCGCGGAAGATCGGCATTCCGTGAACGCCCCGGTTGAAGATGTGGTAGTGGTTTGTCAAGTTTTGATTTGTGGGTACAGGCGCTTCAGCCGAATCCGGGCATTTGCTGTCGTGAATTGCCAGTCCACGCCTTTCT
>DAOUBO010000009.1:0-6382 GCA_034432695.1 Anaerolineae bacterium
GGGGCCCGCCCCCCCCGCCGGGCCTTCAGTTCCTCCACCGCGCGCGCCAGGAGGCGGGTGTACAGGTCAAACCCGATCGCCGCGATGTGCCCGCTCTGGCGGGTCCCCAGAATCTCCCCCGCCCCCCGCAGTTCCAGGTCCCGCATAGCGATGGAGTAGCCCGCTCCCAGGCCGCCGAACTCCCGGATCGTCTCCACCAGCCGCGGAGGCTGCCCCGCCCCCGCAACTGGTAGAGTTGTGCCAGGCCGAACCGCTCCGCGTTCTCCACGATCAGCGTGTTCGCGTTGGGAATATCCAGCCCGCTCTCTATGATGGTCGTGCACAGGAGCACGTCCACCTCGCCGGAGACGAACCGGAGCATCGCCTCCTCCAGTTCCCGCTCCGGCATCTGCCCGTGGGCGACGGCGATCCGGGCCTCCGGGACCAGCCGCGCCAGCCGGGCCCGCACCGCTTCTATCGTCTGCACCCGGTTGTGGACGTAGAAGACCTGGCCCGAACGGGCCAGTTCCCGCAGGATCGCACGCCGAACCAGCGACGGGTCATAGGGCCCCACATAGGTGGTCACAGGAAGCCGATCCTCCGGCGGTGTCTCTATGATGCTGATGTCCCGGACCCCTGTCAGCGAGAGATAGAGCGTCCGCGGGATGGGGGTCGCCGTCAGCGTCAGGACGTCCACCTCCGTCCGCAGTTTCTTCAGGTGTTCCTTGTGGGTGACGCCGAACCGCTGTTCCTCGTCTATGACCACCAGTCCCAGGTCCTTGAAGACGACGTCCTTCTGCAGGAGGCGGTGGGTGCCGATGACGATGTCCACCGTCCCCTCCCGAAGCCCCTCCAGGATGCGGGCCTGTTCGGCGGGGGTGCGGAAGCGGGAGAGATGCTCCACGACGACGGGGAAGGGAGCCAGGCGGTGGCGGAAGGTGATGTAGTGTTGCTGGGCCAGGACGGTGGTGGGGACCAGGACCGCCACCTGTTTGCCGTCCATCACGGCCTTGAAGGCGGCGCGCAGGGCGACCTCCGTTTTGCCGTACCCGGCGTCGCCGCAGATGAGGCGGTCCATTGGGCGGGGCCGCTCCATATCCGCCTTGACCTCGGCGATGGCCTTCGCCTGGTCGGGGGTCTCCACGTAGGGGAAAGCGGCCTCCAGTTCGGCCTGCCAGGGAGTGTCGGGGCCAAAGGCGTGGCCGCGGACCACTTCCCGGGCCGCATAGAGGTGGAGCAGTTCCCGCGCCACCTCCTCCACCGCCCGGCGGGCCCGCTCCTTGACCTGGGCCCACTCGGCGCTTCCCAGCCGGCTCAGCGTGGGCGGGACGTCGTCTGGCCCC
Source organism: Anaerolineae bacterium (assembly GCA_034432695.1). Taxonomy (GTDB): domain Bacteria; phylum Chloroflexota; class Anaerolineae; order B4-G1; family DUEL01; genus SpSt-77. The sequence continues at coordinate 1,323 of DAOUBO010000009.1, forward strand.
ACGTATCGGCTCAGCCGGTCGGCCTGGTGGACAGGGACGTAGAGCCGGTCGTTCCCGGCGTATTCCACCAGCAGGTACTCCCGTTCCTCGCCCTCCATTTGCAGGGTGACGAGGCCCCGGAAGATGCCGATGCCGAAGTCCACGTGGACGACGTAGTCGCCGGGGGTGAGGTCGGCATAGAGGGATTCGGGGGCGACGCGGCGGCGGTAGGCGGGACGACGGGGCTCCGGCATCCGCCAGCCGAAGATTTCGGCGTCGGTGAGAAGCCTCACCCCCTCCCCCCTATCCCTTTCCCTCTCTCCCGCAGAGCGGGAGAGGGGGAGGGGGAAGCCGCCGGAGGCGGCGGGGGTGGGGGGGAGGATAAACCCCTCCTCCAGCACTCCCTGGACGATGGTGAGGGGCTGGGAGGGAGGCTCCGGGAGGTCCTCCACCGCGGGGACGGGGAATCTGCGCTCCCCCCAGACCTCCGAGAGTCGCTGGGCCTGGCGGCTGACGATGACGACGTGCTCTCCCCGGCGCAGGGCCCGGTCCACGTCCTCCATCATGTCGCCCAGGGCGCCGCCGTAACGGGGGGCGGGAGAGAAGCAGGAGGCCAGGTCGCTTCCGCCCTCCCCCTCCCGGTGGCCCAGGACCAGGTGGGGACGGTCCGCCAGCCGCTCCTGCCAGTCGTCCCAGGTGAGGTAGGGAATGGGGTAGTCGGGCGGGAGAACCCCCTCCTGCTCCGCCGTCCGGCGCAGGCCGACGGCTTCCTCTTCCTGCTCGGCCCACGCGTCCCCGATCTCCCCCGGGTCGTCCAGGATCAGGAGCCCCTCTGGCGGGAGGTAATCCAGCAGGGTGGCGGGGTGGCGGTAGAAGTACGGGAGATAGAACTCCAGCGCGGGGAAGGGGACGCCGGCCGCCAGCGCTTCCCGGTGGGCGGTCAGTTCTTCGGCGACTTCGGGATAGCGCACGCCGGCGGCCTGCGCAAGGCCCTCCACGACGCGCGGGCCATGGCGGGGGAGCGCTTCGCGGGCCGGGACGATGGTCACCTCCTCCAGCCGCTCCACCGAGCGCTGGGTGGCGGGGTCAAAGCGCCGGAGGGATTCTATCTGGGGACCGAAGAACTCTATCCGGACCGGGAGCCCCTGAGAGTCTCCAGGGGGAAAGACGTCCACGATACCGCCCCGATGGCTGAATTGGCCCGGCGCTTCCACAACGCTGACCGGCTCATACCCGATCCCGGCCCAGCGCCGCAGCGTCGCCTCCAGGTCAACGACCTGCCCGACCCGCAGGGTGTGGGTTCCGGCGCGGAACTCCCGGACCGGGAGGGTGGGTTGCATCAGGGCGCGCGCGGAGGCAACGACGACCAGGCCCGGTGGGGGGTTCAGCGGGGTCCGGAGAACGGCGATCCGCGCGGCGATCGTCTCGCGGGGCCAGGGGGCCCGCTCGTAGAAGAGGGTAGGGGGCTCCGGGAAGCGGAGGACCCGGCCCACGTCGGGGGGGAGCCACTCTGCCAGCGCCTGCTGGAGGGCCCGGGCCCGCGCCACGCTCCCCGCGACCAGCAGGACCGGGCATCCCAGGTCACGGGCCAGGCCAGCCACGACGGCCGGCCGCGCGGCGCGCGGCAGCCCCAGGGGTGGGGGGACTTCCCCGTCCCGCAGTTCCTCCAGCAGGTCCCGCCAGGGCGGGAGATCGGTGATCCAGACCAGAAGTCCGGAGATCGTCATCAACCCGGGCCTTTCGGCGCAGGGCAACTGTGAGCCGTTGCCCTATTCCCAACAAAAATCCGTGGCCTCTCCACGGCTCTTCCGTTAACGCCTGCGCGGAGGCGGGGTGAGATCCCGCCGGGCCTGTACCCGCAGGCCAACAGCCTGGGCTACGCTACCAGATCGGTCCGGGCAGGCAGTTGCGATGGGCGAAGCCGTTCTTATATTGTACTACAGATTGGGGCGATGAGGAAGGGATGGACGCAGGATAAATCTTGCGCTCCGGAGCGGGGGTGGGAGCGGCTTGACACATCCCTCTGCGGTGCTATAATCCCCCCGATGACCGACAGAGACCGTCCGACCCGACCCATCTATCCTCAGCCCACGCCGGTGGCTCCTGCGAGGTGGGGGGAAAAAAGCCCAGCAAGGCCCTCCCGTGGGGACACCGTGGCCCGGGCCTTCTTTTTCGCTGCCCTGGCCCTCTTCCTGCTCTTCTTCTGCGGCTTCGCCGCGCTGGTGACCGGCTATGCGCTCATCGCGGCCCAACTCCCCCCGCCGGAGGAACTCATCGCCCGGCAGTCCCCCTTCGTCAGTTCCAAAATCTACGCGCGGGATGGGTCTCTCCTCTACGAGGCGATGGACCCTCAGGGTGGCCGACGGACTTACGTCCCGCTGGACCGGATCTCCCCCTACCTCATCCAGGCGACCATCGCCACCGAGGATGCGGACTTCTACCGCCATCCCGGCTTTGACCCCGTGGCGATGCTGAAGGCTATCTACCGCAACCTGCGGGCGGGGGAGACCGTCTCCGGGGCATCCACCATTCCCCAGCAGTTGGCTCGCAACCTCCTCCTCTCGCCGGAGGAGCGGACCCAGCGGACGGCCTGGCGGAAGATCAAAGAGATCGTCCTGGCCTACGAGATCACCCGCCGCTACCCGCGCAACACCATTCTGGAAATCTACCTGAACGAGATCTACTACGGCAACCTGGCCTACGGGATTGAGGCCGCTGCCGAGACCTACTTTGGCGTCTCCGCCGCCGACCTCACCCTCGCCCAGGCGTCCTTTCTGGCCGGGCTTCCCCAATCCCCCGCGGCGTACGACGTTTTTGCCGGGGGACGGGAGCGCGCGCTGGCCCGCCAGAAGGACGTCCTGCGGCTGATGGTCAAAGAGGGCTACATCACCCCAGCCCAGGCCGAGGCCGCGGCCGCGGAGATGGAGGCCTACCCGTTCCGCCCCCCTCTGCCCCAGGACCGGATTCCCGCTCCCCACTTCGTCCTCTACGTCCGGCAGCAGGTGGAGCGGATGTTCGGCCCGGAGGCCCTCTATCGGGGAAGTGGCCTCCGGATCTACACCACGCTGGACCCCGGCCTCCAGATGCTGGCGGAGCAGGTCGTTGCCCAGCACGTCGCCGCGCTGAAGGAGCGCAACGTCTCCAACGGCGCGCTGGTGGCGCTGGACCCGGCTACCGGCCACGTCCTGGCGATGGTCGGCAGCGCCGATTTCTACAACGAGGAGATTGACGGGCAGGTCAACATGGCCGTTTCCCCCCGTCAGCCCGGCTCCGCCATCAAACCCCTCACCTACGTCGCGGCCTTTGAGCGGGGGTGGACTCCCGCGACCCTTATCTGGGACCTGCCCACCTCCTTCCCCGACGGCGTCAACCCGCCCTACGTTCCCAGAAACTACGACGGGAAGTTCCACGGGCCGGTTCTGGTGCGCAGCGCGCTGGCCAACTCCTACAACATCCCGGCGGTCAAGGCCCTCCAGTTCATCGGCATCCCGGCCCTCAAGGAGATGGCCGCGCGGCTGGGCATCACCACCCTCACGCGGGACGACTACGGCCTCAGCCTCACCCTCGGCGGCGGCGAGGTCTCCCTGCTGGAACTGACGGGAGCGTTCGCCGTCTTCGCCAACAACGGCATCCGCGTTCCCGTGACGACCATCCTCTACATTGAGGACAACCAGGGGAACGTCCTGCTGGACAACCGGCAGCCGCCCGGAGGGGAGCCGGTCCTCCGTCCCGAACACGCGTACCTGATCACCTCCATCCTCTCCGACCGGGAAGCCCGCTGCCCCGCCTTCGGGTGTCCCAACGCGCTGGAACTCTCCCGCCCCGCGGCCGTCAAAACCGGTACAACCAACGACTTCCGGGACGCCTGGGCGGTGGGCTATACCCCCGACCTGGTGGTGGGCGTCTGGGTGGGGAATGCGGACTACACGCCGATGGATCGCGTCCCTGGCTCCCTGGGCGCTGCGCCCATCTGGCACGACTTTATGGAAGCGGCACTGAAGGGGAAGCCCGTTCGGGACTTCGTCCGACCGCCGGGGATTGTGGAGATGGAAATCTGCGCCGACTCCGGCGCCCAGCCCACGCCCTACTGCCCCCGCCGCCGGACGGAACTCTTCGCCGCCGACCAGCCCCCACTGGGCCCGGAGCACGACTGGTACCAGTGGTGCAACGGGCAGGTGATGATCGTGATCGCCGACCCCCAGGGATGGGAATGGGCCCTGGGGCAGGACTGGGGCGGAATCCCCGTGGCCCCCTTCGGAGCGTGTCTGCCCGAAACGGGCCAGCCCGAGGTCTACATCTCCTTCCCATCCCCCGACGCGACGGTCTCCGGCGTTGTCGCGGTGATGGGGACGGTGAGCGTGCCCAACTTTGACCACTATAACGTGGAATACGGCCTGGGGGAGAATCCCATCGGCTGGGGGTGGGTGAGCGGGCCACACCTGGCCCCCGTGCGGGACGGACAGATCACTGTCTGGGACACGACGTTGCTGGCGCCGGGCGTCTACACCCTGCGGGTGACGGCATGGGACCGGCAGGGGCGCACCTACGAGGCGCGCGTCCGCTGCATCGTGGTGCCGCTGCCGACCCCAACGGATACCCCCACGGCCATGCCGACCCCCACGCCTTTCCCGACGGCGACGCCGCCTCCCACCCCGCTGCCGGAGACCCCCACACCTTCCCCGACGGCGACGCCGGCTCCCACCCCGTCGCCAACGGAACCCCCGCCGACGGCGACGCCGCCTCCCACCCCGCCGCCAACGGAACCCCCGCCGACGGTGACGCCGCCGGGGCCGTGAACCGGATACGGTTTTCTGGTGTGTTGCTCAGAGCGCCTCGCCAGGAAATTGAAATGCAATCAGGCCTTTCCCCCAGAGAGTGTCAGGGTACTGGACTTTGGATAAACCGCCGGGATGTAAGCCGAAATTATGAAGTTTGACAAATTAATCCAGACACATAGGGGATGGTTCATTTTCACCCGAAATGGGTGACCCTTTTGGCTGGCGGCATTTTTGCCGCCTGGTGCCCTCACCCCACCCCCTGCCCCCTCCCCTCGCCTCGGGCGAGCCCCACGGGGCGAGGCC
>DAOUBO010000010.1:0-1712 GCA_034432695.1 Anaerolineae bacterium
GTCTACGCCCGGCCGCAGGGGGACAGGTGACGGTCACCTTCAAGGTGACCGTCACCTGCCATTTGAGGGTCAGAAATTCCGCAGCACCAGGGGCAGGTAGATGCAGTACTGCGCCGCCGCGCCGCACAATGCCCCCACCCCGGAAGCCGCCGGTCAGGGTGTAGCCCCCGCCGGAGAGGGCTCCCGCATCCGGCTGGCCGACGGTGCCGCCCAGGGCGTAGCCGCCGCCCTCGCTCCAGGTGTACCCCCCGCCGTCCACCGTGTTCCGGGTCAGGTCGTAGCCGCCGCCGGACTGGGCCAGGGCGATGGAGGCCAGGAGAGAGAGCAGGGCGATGAGCAGTAAAGCGTGGAAAGTGAAACGTGAAACGTTCATCGCCGCCCTCCTACCAGGAGACCTCCACCGTGCGCACGGTGGCCACCCAGCGGATGGTCTCGCCGTTGCCTTTGACCTGGATGAAGAGCGCGTCGTAGGCGTCGCTGGCCACAGCCTGCACATCCCAGGCGGTGTCGTCCTCGCCGAGAGTCGTTTTACCGCAGAGACCGCAGAGTATGCAGAGCAGTACTTAAAGAAAACCTCTGCGCTCTCTGCGTCCTCTGCGGTGAGTTTTTGCAGGAGATTCAATGGTGAAAGTGAATGGGGGGGCCGCCACCCCTGTGTGGCGACCCCCCCAGATGCTCAGTGGTTCCGCATCACCAGCGGCAGGTAGATGCGCGCGATATACTCATCCGCGCCGATGTCATAGCCCGTACCGATGGGCCGCGGGTCGCCGTCTATGTCCATCGCCACGCCGGCATTTATTCCCGCATCTACCGCCGCCGAGCCGGGGCCGATGTGGTAGCCGTCCGGCAGAAAGCGCGGGTCGCCGAACACCGGGTTCGTGCCGGTAATGGCCGTGCCGCTATTGGCCCAGAAGAGGGTGTGGTCGGCGGAGACGGTGGCGCTGGCCGGGAAGGTGACCGTGATGCCCCAGGTGTGGCTGACGACAATGGTATTGGTCAGGGTAAGGGTAACATAGCCTTCCACCCAGACACCATAGCTTGTCCCCTGGCCCACCAGGGTATTGTGGAGCAGGGTGGCAGTGAGCGGATCGCTTGAAGAAGCAGAGGCGAGCAATGCAGCCCGGTTACTGGTAGCGCTCCGAACCACCACGTTATTTACCAGAGTGGGGCCGCCCCTCAAGTCGCCATACACCAAAGCAACACCTGTGCCGGTGGAGTTATCTACCACCAGGTTGCCTTCAAAGCGTGAGCGGCTATGGCCCAGGTATACGGCATAGCTACCCCGGTTGCCCCGCACCAGGTTGTTCCGGTACTCGGTGGAACCATACCACTGGTAGAGCCCAGCGCCTTGACCAGCACCCACAGAATTGCCCAGGTTACCCTCTATAAGATTGCCCTTAAGCAGTGCCCCATCTGGCCCACCGGCGATGCCGCCGCCCCAGCTGGCCGCGCTGGCGAGGGTCGCGGCGTTGCTGAGCACCTGGTTAGCCTGCACCACCAGACCGGAGCCAGTGCCCTTAATGCATATCCCCCCACCCATACCTGCACCTGCGGTGCTGGCCGCATTGTCAATGACGAGGTTCTCGCTGATGACGGCATTGTTGGCGTTGAACAAATATATCCCACCACCGTAGCCGGTCTTGTCGGTCCCCGTGTAGGCAACATTGCTCGCTATGATATTGCCAGCGCTAACTGGAGAGGAGGCCTCAACC
>DAOUBO010000011.1:0-2340 GCA_034432695.1 Anaerolineae bacterium
TATACGGGTTTTATCCATTTGCCGATGCCCATATATATGGGTGGCCTGTAGGCCGAAATGAAATTTCGGCTTATATCTGTATGGGTGGCCTGTAGGCCGAAATGAAATTTCGGCTTACGTCCCGGTGGTTTATCCAAAGTCCAGTTTTGCGCTACAAAATGAGTTTTGCGCTGCAGGGAAGTCGGCGAAGGCCCATATAGGGGCGACCTGCTGGTTGCCTCCAGTAGGGGCGACCTGCTGGTCGCCCCCGACAAGGGCGACCTGCCGGTCGTTCCTGTAGTTGACACCTGAGGGGCCGGCCGCCCTCCGCAGTCCGGTAACTCAGCGCGGCGGAATTATAGCGTGGAAAGCGGTTTCGTCAAGGGAAAATCTTCCCCGGATTCAGGATGTGGTGGGGGTCAAAGACCGCTTTGATCCCCCGCATCAGCGCGATCTGGGCCGGGTCCAGCGCCATGGGCAGGTAGCGGCGGCGGGTGGCGCCCACCCCGTGCTCCCCGGTGATGGTCCCGCCCAGGGAGAGGGTGAGCCGGTAGATTTCCTCGGAGAGGACGGGCACCAGCGCCTGCCAGTCCTCCTCCGGCATATCGTCCCGGAGCGCGTTGACGTGGACGTTGCCGTCCCCGGCGTGGCCGAAGCAGACGATGCGGACGGAGTGCCGCCGGGCGATCTCCTTGATCCCCCGCAGGAGGGTCGGGATCTCCGCGCGCGGCACCACGACGTCCTCCATATGGTTGACCGGGCTCTCGTGCTTGAGCGCGTCCACGATGGCCCGCCGGGCCTCCCACAGCCGGTCCCGGGTGCGGGAGTCCTTTGCCACCAGCACGTCCCGCGCCCCGCGCGCCAGGCAGATCTCCCCCACTGCCTCCATCTCCGCGTCCAGCGCCTCCTGCCGGTTCCCGTCCAGTTGAATCAGCAGGTGGGCCGCCGCGTCGTCGTAGGGGACGGTCTTCCCCAGGAGCCGCTCCGCCGCCAGGACGCTATCCTGCTCCATAAACTCTATGGTCGCCGGGAGGATGCGGGCGGCGATGATGTCGGAGACGGTGTCGGCGGCGGCCTGGAAGTCGTCGTAGGGGACCAGCAGGTCCACCCGGTACTTCGGCAGGGGGAGCAGGCGCAGGACGATCTTCGTCACCACCGCCAGGGTCCCCTCGGAGCCGACCAGCAACTGGATCAGGTTGTAGCCGGTGACGTTCTTGACCAGTTTGCCGCCGCAGGTGATGACGTCGCCGGAGGGGAGGACGGCCTCCAGGCCGCAGACGTAATCCTTCGTCGTCCCGTACTTGACGGCCCGGGGGCCGCCGGCGCCCTCGGCGATGTTCCCCCCGATGGTGCAGGAATCCAGGCTGGCGGGGTCGGGCGGGTAGAAGAGCCCCTCCGCCTCCACCGCTCGGTGGAGGTCGCCGGTGATGACCCCCGGCTCCACGGTGGCCATGAGGTTCTGCCGGTCTATCTCCAGGATGCGGTTCATCTTCTCGGTGGAGAGGACGATGCCGCCGAAGACGGGGACGGCGCCGCCGCTTAAGCCGTACCCGGCCCCCCGCGGGGTGACGGGGATCCGCTCCCGCGTCGCCAGGCGGAAGATCTCGGCGACCTCCCGCGCGGCGTGGACGAAGACGACGACTTCCGGCTGGGCCCAGAGGCCGACGGTCTCGTCGTGGGCGTACTTTTCCAGCGCTTCCTCGTCGGTGCGGACGTTTCCCTCCCCGACGATCGCCCGCAGGGCGTCCACGATCTGCGGAGTGACCCTGTTGTACATCCTCCCCTCCGGTGTGTGGCGGACGCAGATTCACGCAGATGAACGCGGATGGATCTGCGTTTGATCTGCGTTGATCTGCGTCCTGTTTACCCCGCCAGGACCCGCTCGGCGGCGGCGAGGCCCGCGCCGACGTCAAAGCGGTAGCCGGAGCGGGCCAGCGCCCACTCTATGGCCCCCACCGTCGCCAGGATGTCCGAGGGGGCGACGGCGCCCATATGCCCCACCCGGAAGTACCGGTCGCGGATGGCGGGGTGCAGCCCGCCGGCGACGATGGCCCCGGCCTGCCCGATGAGGCCCAGCAGGCGCGCGTCCACCCCCTCCGGGTAGTAGGGGGCGGTGAGGGTGTGGGCAGCCTTCCGGGGGCTCACCGGGACCTGGGCCAGGCCGATCGCCTCCATCGCGGCCTTGAAGGCGTCGCTCAGGTGGCGGTGGCGGGCCCAGCGGGCCTCCATCCCCTCCTCCAGAATCTGCCCCAGGCTGACGTTGAGCGCCCAGATGAGGTTGACGGGCGGGGTGCCGAAGGAGGCGGCCCTCCGGGCCTCGTACGCCTCCATGATCGGCAGCCAGGTGGCGCAGGAGGGGCA
>DAOUBO010000012.1:0-4422 GCA_034432695.1 Anaerolineae bacterium
GGGGGGACCTGGAGGGGGCGATGGGGCTGTATCGGGAGTCGCTGAAGATCAAGGAGTCCCTGGGGGACCTGCGGGGCAAAGCGGCCACGCTGCACGAGATGGCCGGGATCCTGGCGGTGCGGGGGGACCTGGAGGGGGCGATGGGGCTGTATCGGGAGTCGCTGGAGATCAAGGAATCCCTGGGGGACCTGCAGGGCAAAGGTATGACGCTTGCGATGATGGGGCAGGTGCTCCTGGCCCGGGGGGAGGTCCGGGAGGGGATACGGGTGCTCCGGCAGGCGCTGGAGATCCTGGTGGGGATGGGCGCGCGGGTGGATGCGGAGCAGGTGGCGGGAATCCTGGCCGGGGTCCGGCAGATGCTGGGGGCGGAGGCGTTTGACGCGCTCTGGGCGGAGACGGGCGGCGACAGGTAGGGCGCATGGCCGCGCGCATCTTCCCGTGCCATCGGCATCCTTCGGCTTTCGCCGAACGAAATACGGAGTATGCAACACGGCGGCGAAGTCGCCCTCCCCGGCCTTCGGCCGGGGGATAGCCTGCGCCGAACGACACAGAGCACGCAACCCGCCCGGAGGCCCGTCCACAAGCGGGGTATATGTACGAATCACGATTCACGACTCACGAATCCCACCTTCGCGGCAAAGGCCTCTGGCTCCCTTTCTCCGGCGACCTGGGGGAGGCACTGGAGATGGCGGCGGCGATCGGCGCGACCCACCTCATTTACCGGGTGGGGGTACGGGGCATGTTCTTCGTGGAGGCCGCCCGGTGGGTGGAGCGCCAGGCCCGAGAGGCCGGATTGGTGCCCCTGGCCTGGGTTCCCCTCTCTCTGGAGGATCCTCTCGCCGAGGCCGCGCTGATCCTCAAAGCCCTGCGGGGAGGATACGAAGGGGCCGTCCTGGAGGCCCGGGAGAACGTCTCCGGCCGGACCGTCGCAGCGGCGACCCTGGGACGGAGAGTCCTGGAGTCCAGCGTGGAGGCGGAACGGCTCTTCCTGGCCTCCTCTCCTGACCTCTGGCGCCGTCCGGATTTTCCCGGCCGGGAACTGGCCCGGTTCTGCCAGGGCGGCCTGATGCCGTTTTGTTTCCCTTCCCTCCGGCGCCGCCCCCGAACCGTCGTTGACCGGTGGGCCTACGGAGAATTCCCTCGCCTGGCGCAGGAATGGGGGGTTTCCCTGCCCCTGTACCCCGTCCTTTCCCTCCTCCGCGACGAGAAAACCGGCGAATCGGCCGCCGTGGAGGAGTTTCTGGAATGGGCCCAGGCCGTCGCAGAGAAAAGACCTCCCTTCCTGAGCGTTCACCGGGTCGGCGTCGCAGCGCGCGACCTGTGGCCCATCCTGGCCGCGATGGAGCCGACCCCTGTCCCTGCGCCGGAGCGGAGATCCCAGGAGTTGCCCCAGAAAGAGGAGACCTCCCCTCCCCAGCCCGTCGCCCGCTACCACGTCGTGACGGTCAACGATACCCTCTGGAGCATCTGCCAGCGCTATGGCATAACCCGCGCCCAGTTCTGGGAGTGGAACGGCCACCTCTGGGACGAGCGGGGGCTGCCGCGGGACGAACTGTACATGGAAGAAGGATGGCGGATACGCGTTGGATAGAACCACACCAAACCGTATTGCTGGGGGTGGCGGATGGGAGAAGAGTGGCTGGAGCGAGGACAGGGGTTGCCCGATTTTGAGGACACCGCGGGCCCGGGAGAGGGCAGGCAGCGGGCCGCGCCTGCCGGAGGGCTGGCGGGCCTCATCCGTTCCCTGGCCCCCTGGCAGCGCTTTGTCCTGACCCTTCTGCTGTTTCTGGACATCGCGCTGCTGGGCTGCATGTGCCTGGTGATGACCGGAAGAGTGGTCCCCTTTTCCCCGTAGCCGGAGTTCCGGCTGGACAATTTCCCAAAAATCGTGTATGATTTAATCGTAATCAACCCAGGGAGCCTCTCCAATGAGCGATACAACCCAGACCCTTCTGAAAGAACTCACCGAAGCCCACGGGGTCCCCGGATACGAGACGGAAGTTCGCGCTCGGGTTCGCCAGTATCTGGAGCCCCTGGGAGTGATAGAGCAGGACCGCATCGGAAGCCTCATCTGCCGCCAGGGGGAATCGGGCCCCCGGGTGATGCTGGCTGGCCATATGGACGAGATCGGCTTTATGGTGCACCACATCACCCAGGAGGGTTTCCTGCGCTTTGTCCCCCTGGGAGGATGGTGGGATCAGGTCCTGCTGGGACAGCGGGTCATCGTCAAGACCCACAAAGGGGACATCCCCGGCGTGATCGGGGCCAAGCCGCCCCACCTTCTCCCCCAGGAAGAGCGCAACAAAGTCGTGGAGAAGAAAGACATGTACATTGACATCGGCGCGACCTCGCGGGAGGAGGTGGAGGCCGCCGGAGTACGGCTGGGCGACCCGGTGGTCCCGGACGCACCGTTTCGGGTGATGGCCAACGGGAAAACCTACCTGGGCAAAGCCTTTGACGACCGGGTGGGAGTGGCGCTGATGATAGAGGCGATGCGCTACTTCTCCCAGAACCCCCATCCCAACATCCTCTACGGCGTTGCCACGGTGATGGAGGAGGTAGGGACGCGCGGGGCCAAGACCAGCGCCGAGGTCGTCAACCCCGACGTCGCCATCATCCTGGAGTCCGACATCTGTGGGGACGTTCCCGGCATCAAGCCGGAGGAGTCCTCCGTCAAACTGGGCGGCGGCCCGACCCTTGTCCTGGTAGACGCGCGCATGATCCCCAACCTCCGCCTGCGGGACCTGGTGATAGAGACGGCGAAGGAACTGGATATTCCCCTCCAGTTCTCCGCCCTGACCGGCGGCGCGACCGACGGTGCGATGATCCACCTCCACGGCACGGGGGTCCCGACCGTCGTGCTGGGGGTCCCGGCCCGCCACATCCACAGCCATTCCGCGATGATCCACCGGGACGACTACGACCGGGCGCTCCGGCTTCTCATTGCCGTCGTGGAGCGCCTGGACGAAGCGACCGTCCGCAGCCTGACCCCCTGACGAGATCTGGGGATTCGGAAAGCGATGGCCCGGGAACTGCGAATCGGCTCCATTCTGGCGATAGATTGCGGCACTGTGCTGACCAAAGCCGTCCTCCTGGACCAGGTGGACGGCTCCTATCACTTTGTAGCCCGCGGGGTGGCCGCCACGACGCTCTCGGCCCCCTGGAACGATGTGGTTCCGGGCGTCCAGCACGCAATAGAGCAACTGGAGGACATCACCGGCCGGGTCCTGCTGGACGAGGCCGGATATCTCATCCTCCCCCAGCAGGGACCCGTTCAGGGGGTGGACGCCTGCGTTGGGGTCAGCAGCGCTTCGCCCCCGCTGCGGGCCGTTCTGGCCGGGCTGGTGCCTGAACTGAGCCTGGCCAGCGCCCGTCGGGCCATCGCCAGCACCTACACGACCGTGGAGGATGTGCTGGTCCAGGCTCCCCACCGGCGGCTATCCGAAGAAGAGCAGGTCCGGCATCTCCTTCACCACCGCCCGGACGTCGTCTGCATCGTCGGCGGGGCCGACGGCGGCGCGACGGCCCCGGTCCTGGAACTGGTGGAGACGGTCGCCCTGGCCTGCTCCATGCTCCCGGAGGGGGAGCGGCCGCGGGTTCTCTTCGCCGGCAACTCGGCCCTGCGCCAGAAAGTCGCGGACATTATCGGTGGGCAGGCCGTCGTCCATTCCGTGGACAACGTCCGCCCTTCCCTGGATAGGGAAAACATCGTCGGGCTGCGACAGGAACTGGAAGAAATCTACCGGGAGCAGCGCCTGATGGCCCTGCCCGGAGGGGAAATACTCCGGCAGTGGCTCAGCGCGCCCCTGATGCCCGTGGCCGAGTCCTTCGCCCGTCAGATTCAGTACCTCTGGTACCTGGACGAATCTCCCAAAGGGACCCTGGGCATAGACGTCGGGGCGGCCCACACGGTGGTGGCCGCGGCCTTCAACGGCCAGGTCTACCTGACGGTCGGAACCGGCGCCGGGGTGGTCCACGGCGCGGAGCGCATTCTGGAGCGGGACGGGGTGGAGGCGCTGCTGCGGTGGACGCCGACGCCCCTTAAGCCCGAACAGATGCGGGGAATCCTGATCAACCGGAGGCTCTGGCCCGCCAGCGTCCCCCAGGAGACGGAGGAACTCTGGCTGGAGCAGGCCATCGTCCGGGAGGCGATCCGGACCACCCTGGCGATGGCGACGCCGACCTGGCAGGTCGGGAAGGCCCGTCCCTATCCCCATCTCTCCCCTTTCTTTGACCCCATCCTGGTCAGCGGGAGCGCGCTGGCGGGAGCCCCCCGGCCCGGTCAGGTCGCGCTGATGGTTCTGGACGCAGTGGAGCCCATCGGGGTGACCACGTTGCTCCTGGACGTCCACGGCCTGGCTCCCGTTCTGGGAGCGGTGGGGCCGCTGAAGCCGCCGGCGGCCCCGGGCGGGAGGTGGACCA
>DAOUBO010000013.1:0-3759 GCA_034432695.1 Anaerolineae bacterium
CGCAGGGGGTGCCGGCGGCCGGTTCCCCGGGGGCGGGCCGCCGACATCTTCCACCAGAACGTGGCCCAGGAAGGCCACGACGGCGTTCCCCTCCAGTTCTATCAGGCCCCATTCCCCCGCCGGGGGCTGGGTGTCGGTGATGAGGCAGTGGTGGGGGTACCCCGTACAGCGGACCTCGTAGTCCACCGCCGCGCGTTCGGCCAGTTCGGCGACGGCCAGGCGGGCCTCCTCCAGCGCGTCAAACTCCACCTTGCCCCGGTAGACGGGCCCGTTGCGGCCCGGATAGGTGTAGGGTCGGATGGACTTCAGGGTCTGGGCGATGAGGTGGTCCATTTCGGCCATCTCCGGCTCGCCCAGCCCCCGCTGGGTGACCCAGGGCGTGCCCAGGCGGATGCCGCTGGCCAGCGCGGGGGACGGGTCGCCCGGAAGGGTGTTGCGGTTGCAGACGATGCCCACCAGGTCCAGGACGCGGGCGGCGGTATCGCCCAGGAGCGGCTCACCGAAGGGGCCGCGGACGGTTTTACAATCCACCACCAGCAGGTGGGAGTCGGTGCCGCCGTAGGCGACGCGCAGCCCTTCTTCGGTCAGCGCGCGGGCCAGCGCCTTCGCGTTGGCGACGATCTGGTGCTGGAGACGGCGGAACTTCTCCGTCCGGGCCAGCCGGAAGGCCACCGCCATAGCGACGAACTTGTTGACGTGGGGCCCGCCCTGGAGGCCGGGGAAGACGGCGTGGTCAATCCGGCGGGCCAGGAGCGGGGCGGTGGTCCGGATGCAGGCGCCGCGCGGCCCGCAGAGGGTCTTGTGGGTGGTGAAGGTGACGACGTGGGCGTAGCCCAGCGGGCTGGGGTAGGCCCCTGCGGCCACCATCCCGGCGACGTGGGCGATATCGGCCAGCAGGTAGGCGCCCACCCTGTCGGCGATCTCGCGGAACTTGGCCCAGTCGGGGACGCGCGGGTAGGACGTGTACCCGGCGACGATGATGCGGGGCCGGTGCTCCAGCGCCAGCGCCTCCACCTGGTCGTAGTCTATCAGTTCGGTGCGGGGGTCCACGCCGTAGAAGACGGCCCGGTAGCGCTGGCCGGAGACGTTGGCGGGGGCGCCGTGGGTGAGGTGGCCGCCGTGGGTCAGATTCATGCCCATGATGACGTCGCCGGGCTTGAGGAGCGCCTCGTAGACGGCGATGTTGGCCGGCGCGCCGGAGAGGGGCTGGACGTTGACGTAGATGCGGTCGGCGGGGACGGTCTCGGTGGCGAAGGCTTCGGCGCAGCGGCGGCGGGCCAGCGCCTCGGCGACGTCGGCGTACTCCACGCCCATGTAGTAGCGCAGGTCGCCGTAGCGCCGGTAGAAGGCCATATGGGCCTCGTAGTCCAGAATCTGCTCCTCCGGCATCCAGCGGGTTTCGGGCAGGGGATACCCTTCGGCGTAGATGTTGGTGAAGACGGAGCCGAGGGCCTGCCGAACCGCGCGCGGGGTGTAACTCTCAGAGGGGATCATAATCAGTTTCCGGGCCTGCCGCTCTTCCTCCAGCCGGATCAGTTCAGCGACGGCCGGGTCCAGTTCATCCAGGTCTTCAGGGAAAAGGAAAGGTTCCATCCTTGCCTCCGTTCGGTCCATCCGGGATCAGGTGTCCCGTGTGGTGTATTTTAGCCGAACCGGCGGGGGTGTCAAGATGCGCCGCGCTCTGGTGTTTTCCCCAGGCTGTGGTACAATCCCTTTCTGCTAAAACCGGGTCAACTATCCCCCTGGTATCCGGGAAAGGAGCGTATGGCCGAAGAGAGCATCCGGCGGGTGCCCCTGCGCGCGCTGCACCGCAATGTCTGGGCGACCAGTTTGACCAGTTTCTTCACGGACGTCTCCAGCGAGATGGTTCTGAACATCCTGCCCCTCTTTATGGCCAACGTTCTGGGGGTCCGCACCAGCGTGATCGGCCTGATAGAGGGGGTCGCTGAGGCCACCTCCAGCCTGCTGAAGGTCTTTTCTGGCTGGTTCTCCGATCGGCTGCGGGCCCGTAAGGGGCTGGCGGTTGCGGGGTACGCCCTCTCCGCGTTCTCCAAGCCGTTCTTCTACTTCGCCCACACCTGGGAGATGGTCGCAGCGGTTCGCTGGGCCGACCGGGTGGGAAAAGGCATCCGGACCGCTCCGCGCGACGCGCTGGTTGCCGATTCCGTTCGGGAAGAACACCGGGGCCTGGCCTTCGGCTTCCAGCGGGCCGCCGACACGGCTGGCGCGCTGCTGGGAATCCTGATCGCCCTGCTGGTCGTCTGGCTCAGCCAGCGCGGGGCCGCCCAGTTGAGCCGTCAGACTTTCCAGACCGTCGTCCTCATCAGCATCATCCCCGCCTTTCTGGGAGTCCTGGCACTGGTGCTGGGCGCGCAGGATGTGCCGGTGAAGGGGACGGCTGCGCGGCCCCGCATCACCTTCCGGGGCCTGGGGCGACGGTTCGCGCTCTTCATGCTGATCGTCGGCCTCTTTGACCTGGGAAACTCGTCGGACGCGTTCCTGATCCTGCGCGCGCAGGAACGGGGGTTGAACGTTGTCGGGGTGCTGGGGATGCTGGCAACCTTTAATCTGGTCTACGCCCTCGTCTCTACCCCGGCCGGTTCCCTCTCCGACCGGATCGGCCGCCGGCGCCTGATCGTCGGGGGATGGCTGGTCTACGGGGCCATCTACCTGGGCGTTGCTCTGGCCCACACTGGCTGGCAGGTCTGGCTGCTGTATGCGCTCTACGGCGTCTACTACGGCATGGCCTACGGGACCGCCAAAGCGATGGTCGCCGACATCGTGCCGGAGCACCTGCGCGGCACGGCCTACGGGACCTACAATGCCGTTCTGGGTCTCCTGGATTTCCCGGCCTCGTTCATCGCCGGGGTTCTCTGGCAGGGGGTGGGCCCCTGGCACGGCTTTGGGCCCTCCGCGCCCTTCCTCTTCGGCGCGACGACGGCTTTTCTGGCCGCCGCGCTGATGGCAGGGCTGATGCGGGAAAGGGCTGAGCGCACGTAGAGCCCCCTCTCCAGACCACCCACGGCTTGCCCCGATCCCGCCAACCCCAATATTGCTCTGCGCACTCTGCGGCCTCCGCGGTGGACACAGCCGCGAAGATCCTGCCTGAATCTGCGTCCAAAGTAAAATTCGCCGGAGTCCAGCCGCAGGGCGATGGGGCAGTTCCACCGAAGAGATAGCCCCCTCCTTTCCCCTCCGAGAGAAGCGGCCTCCCGCGCCTCGCCGCGACACCCTCTGACATAAACCTGACAGTTTTTGACAGTCCCCCGCGCCTACAATTAAGCCCGCACTGTACCGATACATTTCACGCATCACGTTTCACGTTTCACGTTTCACGTCTCACGCATCACGTTCCACGCTTCACGTTTCACGTATCCCGCCATGCCTTCATCCCGTGTTTCCGGATTCTACAACTGGCCCCTCCCGGAGCGGCTGGAGTGGGTGGCCCGCTGGGCCGGCCTGACGGAGGAGGAGATCGCCGTCCTGCGGGGCGAGGCGGGCCTCTCCGCTGAGCAGGCCGACCGGATGATTGAGAACGTCGTCGGGCGATACGCCCTGCCCTTCGGCATCGCCCTCAACTTCCAGGTCAACGGGCGGGATGTGCTGGTGCCGATGGTCATAGAGGAGCCGTCGGTTGTGGCCGGGGCCTCCTTCGCGGCCCGGCTGGCCCGCGAGGGCGGCGGCTTCCGCGCCGGGGCCACCGCGCCGGAGATGATCGGGCAGATCCAGGTGCTGGACGTGCCCGCCCCGGCCGCCGCC
>DAOUBO010000014.1:0-7522 GCA_034432695.1 Anaerolineae bacterium
GGCAGGCGGGCGCTGGTCTTCGGGTTCCCCGGACTGGAGGTCCGCGACGGCGGCTACCCCATGAATCCCCGCCTGCCCGCCCACTGGCGGCGGCTGGCCTTCTCCGTCCGGATTCGGGGCCAGCGGGTGGAGGTGGACCTGCAGGGGTAGGGTGCAGGAACGTGCCACACTTTCAGAAAAATGGAGGAGTTCATAGTACGCAGAAGCGTTCGTAGTGCGCCACGAAGCGAAGCGGAGTGGCGCCGAAAACGGCACTTCACTTCGTTCCGTGCCTTACTACAAACAGGCACTCCACTTCGTTCCGTGCCTTACTACAAACGGACAGAGTGGGTGGAGGGGTTCGTAGTACACAGTGGCGTTCGTAGTGCGCCACGAAGCGAAGCGAAGTGGCGCCGAAAACGGCACTTCACTTCGTTCCGTGCCTTACTACAAACAGGCACTTCACTTCGTTCCGTGCCCTACTACAAACAGGCACTCCATTTCGTTCCGTGCCTCACTACAAACAGACAGAGTGGGCGAAGGGGTTCGTAGTACGCAGAAGCGCTCGTATGCGCCACGAAGTGCCACGCGCTGAGGCGAAGCGGAGTGGCGTTTGTGGTGAGCCACGAAGCAGGAGAAAGGAGGTGGTGTTATCGGGAGAAGACGGGATAAACCGCCCCAACCGTTCCACAGATGCAGACCCGAAAACTCAGCGATCCATTTCCCAAATTTCTCAGGAGGAGGTAGCCATGTACCGCAAAGTGTTCGCCATGATGGCGCTGCTGGTGGTTGCGGGCCTGGTCCTGACGGCCTGCGCCCCCCCAGACGGTTACCGTCACCGTGCCCGTGAAGGAGACGGTGCAGGTGCCGGTAGAGAAGACGGTGGTCGTCCCCCAGGAGCGGGTGACGGTTCGGCTCTCCGGCTGGGCCGCTAACCCCCAGGAGACAGCGCTGCTGGAGTCGCTGCTCTACCGCTTCAGCCTGGAGAACCCCGACATTGTCGTTAAGTACGAACCCATCACCGGCGACTACTGGCAGGCCATCAAGACCCTCGTTGGCGCGGGGGAGGAGCCGGACATCTACTACATGGACATCTTCCAGTTCCCCTTCTTCGCCAAAGAGGGCGTGCTCCTGCCGCTGGACGACCTGATGGCGTCCACGGGGACCAGCCGGGACGTCTTCATCCCCGACCTGATCAACGCCTTCACCTACGAGGGCAAGACCTACGGCATCCCCAAGGACTTCAACACCCTGGCCCTCTTCTACAACAAGGACCTCTTTGACCAGGCCGGGCTGGCGTACCCGACGGACGACTGGACCTGGGACGATCTGAAGGCGGCGGCCCAGAAGTTGAGCCAGCCGGATAAGAACATCTACGGGCTGGGTGTCCCCGCCGACCCTGGCCGCTTCCCCATCTTCGTCTTCCAGAACGGCGGCCGCATCATGACGGAGGACTTCTCCGACACGCTGCTGGACAGCCCCGAGGTGGTGGAAGCGGCCCGCTTCTACTATGTGGCCGCTCATCGTCCTGCGCTCGCCGGAGAAGTTCACGCTCCCCATCGGGCTCCAGTGGTTCAAGGGCGAATACTACACCCTCTACTCCATCGTCCTGGCGGGTTCCATTTTCAACAGCCTGCCGATCATCCTGATCTTCCTTTTCCTCTTCCAGCGCTACTTCATCCGCAGCGGCGCGGAAAACTCCGCAGCAGCGCGCGCCAGGCCAGCCACCGGATGGCCTGCCCGGCCCGACGGGCCGCGTCGGCGTCCGGCTCCCGAGCCCCGTAGACTGCCCCCTGATATTCCCGGAGAAGCCGCTGGACGGGCTCGGTGGCCTCCGGCAGAACGCGCACAAGCCGCGCCCCGCGCTCTGCCGGCGTCTCTCCGGGGCCAACGGAGATTCCCAGCCGGGCCAGCGCGCGGTTGAGTTCCAGATAGGCCCGCGCCACCGGCGGAAGGGCGGCCTCATAGGCCCACCGCCGCAGCGCAGGCGGCGGCTCCAGCCCGGCCCGCCGGATCCCCCGCTCCAGAAGAACAGGGAGGGGCGGCAACCGGAGCCAGAACCGGGCCCGCCACCTCAGCCACCCCGCCAGAATCAGCAGGAGCAGAGCCGCCCCCCCGATCAGCCACTCCCAGGGGAGAACCCGCCGCGGCGTAGATGTCGGCGGAACAGGCGGGGAGAGAGGCCCCTCTTCCCCCAGGCCCTCCAACTCTTCTATCCGCGCCAGCCGCCGCTCTATCCAGTCTCTGGGGAGCGTCTCCTGCTCTGCCGGCGGCAGGCCGGAAGGGCGCACGATCTCCGGTTGAACGACCGTCGGCTCAAACTCCACCCAGCCGATCCCGGGGAAGTAGACCTCCGGCCAGGCGTGGGCATCTCGCTCCCGAACGATGTAGGTCCTGCTCTGAGGAGACCACTCTCCCCGCGCGAACCCGACGGCCAGCCGGGCCGGGATGCCCAGGGAGCGGAGAAGAACCACCTCGGCCGTCGCGTAGTAGGTGCAGAAGCCGCGCCGGTGGTCAAAAAGGAACCAGTCCACCACTTCCCGGCCGCGCGGGGGATCCGGAACTCTGGGACTGTATCGGATGTTCTCCCGCAGGTACTCCGTGACCGCGACGGCGATGTCGTAGGGCGTCTCCCGGCCCCGCGCGATCGCCTGAGCCAGGGCGCGGGTCCGGGGCGTGATGTCGGGGGGAAGTTGAAGGTACCGCTCGGTTACCCACGGTGGATAATCCGTCCCGGCGGCCCGGAGCTGGACCTCCGTCGCGGCAGTCAGCAAGGAGCCGGCCCGGTACGTCGCCCCGGCCTGCAGCGGTGGGTCGGCATAGAACGCCGCTACGTCGGGCGGGTCGCCAGGATGGAGGTCCGCCCGGGCCGGTATCTCCACCCACACGGGCTGAGGGGCCAGGTACAGAAGGGAAGCCGGAAAGGCGACGGTGTAGGTGAGAACGGCAGGCCATCGTCCTTCCGTCTCTGTCGGCATCCCCTCCGGCACTTCGCCGGGGAGGTAGGACCCACTCCAAACGCCGTCCTGATAGACGTCGTACACGCGGGCGCGCCAGTAGTAGGAGACGCCGGGGGGCGGAGAGGGACCCTTCACCCGCAGGAGGACGCCATCTCCCAGCAGGGCGCTGTTCCCCAGCGCCAGTTGTGGGCCGTAGTAGTCTCCGACCGGGACCTCCGCGCCCCCCTGCAACGGCTCAAAGAGGTGGCTAACGCGCTCCCGAAACCGGGCCCAGGGCCGGGCCGCGCGCTCCCATGCCTGCTGGGCCGACTGGAGGATCGCCCGTGGGGCCGGAAGGGCCCACGCCAGAAGGACAACCGCCAGCGCGAACCGGAAGGCCGCCTGTCCCCACTCCCACCCCAGAAAGGGTGGCAGAATCACCCGCTGGCCCTGCCATTCCCGCCGATGCCGCAGGAATGTGAGACGGGAGACCAGGAGCAGGGCGAAGAGAAGATACAGGGCCAGAAGCCAGAGACGAGCGGGGGGAATGGGGTCATAGATCTGAACGACGACGGCGGTCAAGCCCGGCGGAACAAGGGCCGACCACGGGTCCCCGCGCCGAGCAACAGCATACCCCGCCCCCACGCCCATCCCCCAGAAGAGGATGGCCATCAGCGCCAGAAAGAGCAGGGGGTCCTGCACCGGCTCACGGGCCGCAAACTGGGCCAGCGCCACCCATAGCCGGTCCCGGAGCAGCAGCACCCGTTCCGACCAGAGGAGGTCCCCCTGAAGGGTCAGACCCAGTTGCCAGGAGACCATGTAGAGGCCGTAGGCGAATCCCAGCAGAGCACACAGAACGGGCGCGAACCGGCTCTGTCCCAGCAATACCCCCAGGACACCGCCCCAGAAGACCACTGTCTGCAGGAGGAGCAGATGGTCCGTCCAGTTCGTCACGACGACCCGAAGGGCAGCGGCGCTCAGCGCGGCCAGCAGGTAGACCGTCGCAGGCCCGTCTCCCCAACGGACGTGGGTCGGTGGATTTCCCCGCACACGCTCCTCCTTCTGTTCATACCCGTATCCGCTCCCATCGTCCCCCGCGGAAGCGCAGGCCCAGCATCAGCGCCCGGGCGCTCATATCCAGGATCATCGCCGCCCAGACGCCCGGCAGCCCCCAGCCCAGGATAATACCGAGAAGTTGGGCCAGGGGAAGCCGGATGAACCAGATGGGAAGCGCCTGGGCCAGCAGGACGAAGCCGGTATCCCCTGCACCCCGCAGGCCACCAGAGAGGACGAAGTACCAGGCCAGCGCAGGCTCTATCAGCGCGCACCCCCAGACCGCGCGCACCCCCTGCGGGACGACCTCCGGGTCCGAGGTGAAGAAGCGGACGAGTGGCTCAGCGAAAAGGTAGGCCAGAAGCCCCCCGGTACACATTACCGCCAGCGCCATCCCCGCCGAGGCCAGAACCGACTCCCGCGCCCGTCGGGGCGACCGGCGTCCCAGTTCCTGGCCCACCATTGTCGTTGCGGCGACGGAGAAGGCGAAGCCAGGCGTAAAGGCCACGGAGAGCAACTGGATCCCCAGCTGGTGTCCGGCGTAGGCCGCAGTTCCCAACTGCGTTACGACGCCGGCCATCACCAGTTGGGCCAGCCGCAGGAGCCCCTGCTCGGCCCCGCTGGGAAGCCCGATGCGCAGAAGCCGCTGGGCGGTGGGCAGATGGAACCGCAGCGATGGAGGCCGGACCCGCAGCCCCCCGTGATTCCTTCCCAGAAGCAGCGCCCGCAGGGCCAGCGCTCCCCCGACGGCAGAACTGCTGGCGGACCCGATTCCAGCCCCCAGCACCCCCAGGGCGGGCAGCGGCCCGGCCCCGTAGATGAGCGCCCAGGCGACGGCGGCGTTCACCAGGTTGACGACACCCATCACCGCCATTGGGGTACGGGTGTCCCCCGCCCCCCGCATCACAGCGTTCCCCACAAAGAGGAGCGCCATCAGCGGCATCGTCGTCCCGGCGGCGAAGAGGTATGATTTCCCCGCTTCGGTGACCCGGGGCTCTCCGCCCAGGGCCCGCAGCAGATCGCCGCCCCAGAAGAAACAGGGAACCGCAGCCAGGATCCCCATCCCCAGCGCCAGCAGGAGGGACTGCCCGGCGACCCTTTCCGCCTCCTGCGGCTCCCCCGCGCCGATGTGTCGGGCGATGAGCGCTGTACTTCCCACGCCGACGGCGCTGAAGACGGCCGTCAGCAGCATGACCAGTTGGGAACTCAGGCCAACGGCGGCCAGCGCCGCGCCTCCCAGGTGGCCCACCAGATACGTGCCCAGCAGCCCGACCGCCGTGCTCATCATCTGCTCCACAACCACTGGCCAGGCCAGGTTCAACACCCGAACGGCCGTTTGTCGGTTGGCAAGAGCAAAAACGATAGAGTGCACCTATCCCTCCCTGCCGAACATTTGTCCCCATCCCTCCTTGCCGAGAAGGGGGAGCCAGAGAGGGGTTTTGCAACGGCGGCTTCGTCGCCGCCCCCCTCCTTTTCTACCCTGGTATAATGGGCGACCGTTGAGCAGTTGCCCTACCCCATTATACCAGGAGCAAGAGCATGGGCGTTAAACCTTTTTACCGCCGAGACGCAGAGTGCGCAGAGATAAGGCTAATGCAGAACTCCGCGCTCTCGGCGCCTCTGCGGTGAGTTTTTGCAGTGAAGTCAATTTTGCGCTACAAACGAATTTTGCCCGTAGCGCAATATCTTGCCTGTCTCGCAAAATGAGTTTTGCGCTACAAGATGAATCTTGCGCCACAATCGGGGACGACCTGCTGGTCGCCCCTACAGTCGGCACCTGGGGCGTGGCGCCGACCCGCACAGCCCTTCAGTTGACGCCTGCGCCCATCCAGCCGGAGCCTCTACCCCTCCGGTAGCAGGTCGTCCGGGTCTATCCCGCAGAGGCGGCGGGCCAGGGCTTTCTTTCCTTCCAGGTCCGCATAGCGCCGGATAACGATGCGCTGGGTCTGGGGAGAGCCGGCGCCGTGCATGGACTCCACCAGATACCCTACCGCCAGCGCGCCCATTGTCATCGCCTCTATCAGCCGCAGCATTCGCCGCCGCTCCTCGGCCGGAGCCGCCGCAGCCAGGTACTTCCGGCAAAGCGGACCCACCTCGTCGGAAGCAAAATCCGCATCCGAGGGCATCGTCCCCAGCAGTCCCCCGGCGATGTCCTGAGCCAGGCGAGCGATCTCGTACGGGAACCGGGTTACGTTCTGCTTGCAGACGTTCGCCAGCAGGACGTCCACCAGGTAGTTCCCCGCCGCCGTCCGCGTTCCCGCCGCGGAGCAGGCAATGCCGCAGGCGTAGAGCGTCTCGTTCAGGTGGACCATCTCCGTCAGTTTCTCCTGGATGTGGCCTGCGTGGGCCACTCCCTGGTACTCCGCCACGGCCGCCGCCGCCCCAATGAGGACGTCCCCGTTTCCCACCTTGCAGCCCCCGTAGGACTGCCGATGGTACGCGGCAAACCGCTCCACCAGTATACCCGTGAACTCCGTCTCCCCGCAGAGAAAGACCCGCTCCCAGGGGACGAAAGTGTCGTTGAAGATGACGACCCCCTCCTGCCCCCCGTAGTGGAGATTGCCCAGGTCCACCGTCGTCCCCTCCAGCTTGCGGGTATCCGAAGGCTGTCGGCCGTAGATGTAGATGAGGCTGGGGTCGTCGGCGGGGACAGCGAAGCAGACCGCGTAGTCCGCGTCCTCGGGCTTCAGGGCCAGGGTGGGCATCACCAGAATCTGGTGGGAGTTCAGAATTCCCGTCTGGTGCATCTTGGCCCCCCGGACGACGATCCCGTCGGTCCGCCGTTCCACCACGTGGACGTAGAGGTCCGGGTCGGCCTGGGCGGAGGGACCGAGCGCCCGATCCCCCCTGGGGTCCGTCATCGCCCCGTCCACCGTCCAGTCCTTCTCCTCCCACTCCAGGACGAAGCGCCGGAAGCGCTCGTGGTAGGACGTGCCGTACTTCTGGTCTATTTCATAGGTTGTACTCCAGACCGCGTTCAGCGCGTCCAGCCCCACGCATCGCTGAAAACAGGTGCCGGTTACCTGGCCCAGGAGCCGCTGCATTTTCACCTTCCGGACCAGGTCCTCGGTGCTCTGGTGCAGATGGACGAAGCGGTTCACCCGCCGCCCGCTCAGGGCCGATGTCGCGGTCATCAGGTCCTGGTACTGAGGGAGTTCGGCGAGGCGATAGGTCATCGCACAGGCATTGACTGAGGGACGGATCACGGGGTGGTCTACGGGGTTCTCTATCCGCTCCCCGAAGAGATAGATTCGCCGGGGTCCCAGTTCCCGAAGGCTCTGGATGTACTCCTCCGCAGTCATCATGGCGGACCTCCTCAACAAAAAGGGGCGCTGGAAGTACCACCTCCAGCGCCCCCCGCCTCTACATCTGCTCCAGTTTCCGGCGCAACTCCTCCGGCGTCGCCGCCGTCAGGGGGATGTAGCGGGTACCGGGGTAGTACTGCCGGAAGAAACCCTCCAGGTCACCGGGCCAGAGGTGGGGGTTGACCGCGATGACCCGCTTATCGGCCAGCGCGCCGATCACCGCGTCGGCGGCGCGCCCGCCCGCAC
>DAOUBO010000015.1:0-6198 GCA_034432695.1 Anaerolineae bacterium
ACCCGCCGCTCCTTCACCCCCTTCCCCTTCCGCACCAGCACCCAGCCGGAGCGGGAGTTCACCTCCACATCCTCCGGCATCAGCGCCAGCATCGCCTGGTTGCGGCGGGAGAGCCAGTCGCCGCCGGAATTTGACAAACCGGGCATCCGGAATATAATCTGCAGTGACAGCCCTTTCAAAATGAACCACGGATTGCACGGACTCATCTGTGAAATCCGTGAAATCCGTGGTGAATAACCAGAATGCCCCCGGCGGTGACCACAGCATCAACCGGGGGCGGGTCTCCACGCTGGAAGGGGCGGCGCGGAGGTCGCCCCCAGTGTACCCCAGAAGGCGGCTCCCGTCAAGTCCCGGCGGAGGCCGCTTTGTTTTTTTCCCTCACCCCGAAAGGAGCGATGATGGATGCCACCGGCCCGGAGGGCTCAGGGCCTTCCTGCAACGGCTCCTGCATCCTGTCCCACCCGGATATCCTCTCGCGCCCTCTCTCCGTCCACGCCATCCACCCTCTGCCTTCTCCGGACGGGGCCTCTTCGTCCTTCGTCGCCCTTTCCATATCCAGCGGGGAGCGGACGCGGATGAACGCGGATAGACGCGGATTTTCTGTTAAAAAATCCGTGGAATCCGTGTTAATACTACAACCGTACTTGCGCACACCACGCTCTTTTACTATAATATAGTTGAAATCTCGCTGGGAGGAAGGGCCAATGACTCCGGAAGAGCTGGAAGCGTGGCGGAAGATTTTGAAGCCTTTCATGCCCGCTTTGCCCATCTCTTTGCCCGCAGCGAGCCCCGACAACAGGCGGCAAAATACCTGCGGGGCTTACTGGCCCCCATCCCCCGTAAGAACGGATGGCAGGTGGCCGAGGCCGTGGGCGATGCCACCCCCGACCGCACCCAGCGGCTTCTCTACCGGGCCCGATGGGATGCGGATGCCGCCCGCGATGAACTCCAGGCCTTCGTCATTGAAACGCTGGGCCATCCCGAAGGCATCGGGGTGGTGGACGAAACCGGCTTCCTGAAAAAGGGCACCCGGTCGGTAGGTGTGAAGCGCCAGTACACTGGCACGGCCGGCAAGGTAGAGAACTGCCAGGTAGGCGTTTTCCTGGCCTATGTGGCCCCCAGGGGGCAGACCTTCCTGGACCGCCGGCTCTATCTGCCCCAGGAGTGGTGCGAGGACCCGGCGCGCCGTCGGGCGGCCAAAGTGCCGGAGGAAGTGACCTTCCGGACCAGGCCGCAACTGGCTGCCGAGATGTTGCAGCACGCCTGGCAACAGGGCGTCCCGATGCGCTGGGTCATCGGGGATGAAGTCTACGGTGATTCGTCCGAACTCCGGGACCTCATCCGGGCCCAGGAGGGGTGCGACTACGTCCTGGCAGTCTCGGCCTCCACGCCGGTGTGGACCGAGAGACCCGTTGCAGGGAGGGATGCTTCTCCCACGACTGTGGCGGCCGTGGTGGCCTCCTGGCCGGCAGAGCGGTGGCAGCGGTTGATCGTGGCCGAGGGGGAGAAGGGCTTCCGCACCTGCGACTGGGCCTGCAGCCGGGTGGTGGAGAGCCGCAACGGTCAGCCGGGCCCCGATGCCTGGTTGTTGGCCCGCCGGTCGGTGAATGACCCGACCGAGGTGGCCTATTACTTGTCCAGCGCGGCCGAGGATACCCCGTTGTTTGGGCCGGCCCAGGTGGCCCCCAGCCGGTATGCGGTGGAGCAGGTGATTGAGGAGGGGAAAGGCGAAACTGGGCTGGACGAGTATGAAGTGCGTTATTGGCACAGCTGGTATCGGCATATCACCCTTTCCATGATGGCCCACACCTGGTTGGTCTCCATCCGCTGCAAGGGGGCGGAAAAGGGGGGGCAGAGCCGGAGTTGGCCGAATTGACGGTTCCGGAGGTGCGTCGGTTGTTAGAGGGGGCCTTACCCCCGCCCGCTCATTCGGCCGAGTTGCGGCTGGGCCGGGCCCGCCGGGCGCGGGGGCCCGCGGGCCCCGCACCCCCCGCAGTCACTATCGGCGCCGGGGACTGGACTGGCCCCCCAAACCGGCTTCAGACCACCCCCCATAAGTACGGTTGTAGTATTAACTTGATGCATATGGGGCGCCGTTTGCCTGCGCCGAAGACGTCGGCCTGAAGCCGCCGCCGTTCTGGTGGCAAGGGAATACCAGCCAGAGCGGGCCGTACGGCCCGCTCTGGTCCGCATGGAGGAGGTACATCTCCAGCCGAAGCGAGATTCGCTACAGCAGTTTGTCCAGCAGGTCTGCCAGTTCCTGGTCCCCGCCCGCCGGCGGAGTCCAATCCACCTGGACGACCTCTACCTCCTGACTCTCCAGACTCTCCGCAAACATGGTCAGCCCCAAGTTGATCGCGACAATCGGACCGTTCAGTAACTCTGCGAAACTGGCCATCTGAACCTCCTAATTCCCCAGGAGTTCGCAACAGAAGAGCGCTGCCCGGGCACCGCTGGAGAACACGATCGCTCCGGCCTCTTTCAGTAGATTTGTCTGAAGAGCCAGGTCCTGGGGGTCGCCATTTGTCCCGCAGATGGAAGCGACCACTGTCAGCCATCCACCACGCTGTTGAACGGCCCGCCGGGCTTCCACGATGGCATCAAACAATTCTCCCACCGGGTCCCTGGAAGCGCCGTAGCCCAGGATGAAGTCCAGCAGCAGAACGGCGACCTGCGGATCGCGGCTTTCAGCCAGGACGCGCTGCCTGCGCAGGGTGCTGTCAATCATCGGGTGGGGTTTGCCGGTAGTGTAGTACTCATCCCCCATATCCACGACGGTGTGCTCGCGGCTCTGGTCGGGGTGGGCCAGCCGGAACATGGGCGCAAGAGGGGCGTTGGAATAGACCGGGATGCCCGCATCCAGAAGGATTTGCTGGGCCTGGTAACAGAGTGTCCCTCCGGCGAACAGGCCGCGCAGGTACTTCTGACCGGTACCCCAGCGTTCTCTCTCCCGAAGGGCCTGTTCCCGTTCCTCCGGTGACAGAGAGAGCGGCGATACCCGTGGCTTTCCGCTGACGGCCGCGATGGCTCCCTGGACCGCTTCATCAATGGTGCGGACGATCTGGAGATCGGTTGCTCCGGGGGCCTCTTTCAGAGATGCTCCCAGGAAGCATCCGATAACCGGTTTCCGGCAGGTCCGCAGCCGCGCCACGAGTCTCTCCAGCGTCCGGGCGCCCGGAGGCTTGGAAATGATGACAATGACCTCTGTCCGGGGGTCGTTCTCCAGAGCATCCAGCGCGGTCAGGGCCGTGAGCCCGCCGATCTCGTTAGAGAGGTCGCGGCCGCCGGTGCCGATGGCGTGGGAGATGCCGTATCCGGCATTGTGCACCTGAGAGGTGAACTCCTGGATGCCGGTCCCGGCGGCACCGATGACCCCGATCGGGCCCCGACGCACCGCGTTGGCAAACCCCAGGCCCACTCCGCCGATCAGGCTGGTCCCGCAATCTGGCCCCATCACGATCAGGTCTCGCTGCGCAGCGAGTTCTTTCAGCCGCCGTTCATCCTCAATGGAGACGTTGCTGCTGAACAGGAAGACGTTCAGTCCGTTTTCCAGAGCCTTGCGGGCCTCCCGGGCCGCGTATTCCCCCGGCACCGAGATCACTGCCAGATTGGCGTTCGGCTTCCTTGCCAGCGCTTCCTCCAGGCGATGCAACCGGGTTTCCCTTGCTCTTTCCGCCGGGGGCTGCAACCACTCGTCCAGCCGTCTCAGGACCTCGTCCACCACCTGCTGGGTTTCTGCGATAACGGCGACGATGAGATCTGCCGGCTGCGCGGCGTCAATCTGAGGGTCCTGAACGCCCATTTCCGCGAGGAGGTTTTTATTGGCCGGAGTGGCCATCAGGACAGCGCTCCGTTGTACCCCTTTGACTTCCAGGATACGCCGGTTCACTCCCATCAGGAAGACGGAGTCGTAATACTGGTTCTTACGGATGATGAAACCAGAAGCCATCGGCTTTTCCCTCTCATCCCATCTGGTATTTCCTGCCAAAGGCGAGCAGCGCTTTCTTGAAGCATTCCAGTGGAGCGCGTACCAGGCCAGCGCCGATGATGGAATGCCCGGGCTCCTTATGGGCAATAGCGGTGTCAATGATGGGCGTGATGCCCGTCTGGACCACTTTACGGATGTCTATCCCGATCGGGATACCGGTGAAGCCAAAGATGGGCATCCGGTAGACGGGGTGGGTGGTCACAGTGATTTTGCGCATCTCCTGCGAGTAGGCCAGTGCTTCTTCAGGGGTCCCACCTACCAGGCTGAGAATCCCCGGAGCACCGCCAATGGTAAAAGCACCCCAGCCGACCGTCTCAGTGATGGCCGAGTCGCCCATATCCAGACCAGCATCCTCCGCGCTGTAGCCTGGCAGATAGAGGCCGTCCACGACCGGAGCGGGAGCGGTGAACCATTCCTCGCCCAATCCACTGACGCGGATGCCGAATTCCACCCCGTTGCGGCACATCGCGATCACTACCGTGCTGTACGGGATGTTCATCGCTGGGTCCGCAATGGCTTTGGCGGCAGCCATAGCCAGGCCCAGGAAGATCAGGTTGTGATGGGTGATGTAGTGGAGCGTGGGCAGCATCTCCGACCTGGGGAGGTCGGCCTCCACCATCGCCACGGCCATCGCGTTGGCAAACAGACTGGATGCCGCCGTGTGACGGTTGTGCAGTTCGTCTCCCATCTGGAGTGCCTGGGCGATAATGGGCTTCAGATTCAGGCCCCCGATGTGGTGGAGCGCCCTGCGCAGGGTTGGTGCCCAGAGGTCCCGCCACCTCCGCAGCCCCCGGAGCGCCTCTTCGCTGTAGTTGCCGAACTGCTGATGGCTTTCCACCTGCCGGCAGAAGGCCCGGTTGCCGAAGGCGCGGTTCTCCACCACCCACACAGGCGCGGAGGGGGAGATTGTACCGGCCATCGGGCCGACGGTCTGATGGTGATGATTGGGCTCCAGACGAACGGTACCCTTCTCCAGCAGGGCGATGGCTTCATCCACTGTCTCGGCCCAGCCCTCAAAGAGGACCTGCCCGATGATGGCGCCTTTCATCGCGCCGCACATTTCCCCCCACGGGATGGGGGGGCCCGCATGGGTGATGATTTTGCCCTCCATACCGGGGATCACCTCCCCGGCCGGAGCAATATCTACCAGAACCGGTTCTCCCTCTATCATCCGGCGGACAGCCTCTTCGTTGGCTTTTTCAATTTCCTGTTTGATGTCCATGGCGACTCCTTTTCACGCGAAAGTCCACAATAGACCGGTCAAGGCTCCGCTCAGCAGATCCCAGCCGGAGGAATGCCCGATCTGGACCAGCCGGGCGGCATGGTATCCCATCGTTTCCATGGAGCCATAGGTCAGGATACAGCCTAACCACTGATACAGCGGCTCCACTCCCTGACCTTCTGCCAGGTCGCTTAATACGGTGAAACTGATCGGATTTGTCTTATCGGAGGACCGCTCTATCGCGTTCGTCCAGTCAATGGTGGGCAGGGAGTACAAGCGCGAGAGCCAGTGCAGGCAGAACAGGAGACCGCCGACGAAATCGTCCCCGGAAGGGGTCAACCCTTCCCCCAGGCCAACCAGTGATTCCGCCTGGGAGAGGACTTTCTCCCCGTCGCGTGTCCGGCAGGCCCGGGCCATCTCCCGGACCACTGGCAGGGCGAGCGTGAGTGAAGAGGATACCTCCATTGGCGAAGAGCGGGGCCGACTGCCAGTGGCGACTCTCCGAATTTCCGGCAGGAGAGTCCCCAGGCCGGTCGGAGATGGCAGATTTTCCAGAACGGCAAAGACGGCACGAACCCGCTCAGGCAGGGTCGTAAGCGGCAGGACTTCCCCGGCGGGAAGGGTCGGTGGACTCCATATGGACGCCCGACGGCAATCCAGGGTGATGCCCCGGCCGATGACCAGAAGGCCCGGTTTATCCACTGTGAAGGGAGAGTTGACCATCAGGCCGGGCAGGGGCGCCGAGACCCGGATACATCGGGGGTGCCGGGGGGACTCAGCGGTTGTCAGCCAGAGGACTTCGCCCGAATCGCTGAGCAGGTAGATGGCCCTGGAGACAGCCGCCAGGACGGCGCCCCGCTGCTCCGAAATCAGCAAACGGTGAGCCGTCTCACCGAGATCCAGTACCTGCAATGGCATCATTGGGGGGTTGGGGCATTGGCAGGGAAGGCCCGGCCCAACCCCCCCCTTCGTGGAAGGCGATTAATTC
>DAOUBO010000016.1:0-16196 GCA_034432695.1 Anaerolineae bacterium
GGCTCCTGTGCCAGCCTGATGGTCTTTGATCACCGACCAGGAGTCGTCCAGAGCGCGGGTATCGCGATGGATCGGGCTGCGATCGCATGGGATCGCCTCCGGGGACGTCCAGTAAATGAGGCCCAGGAAAGATGTGAGGTCTTTGGCGCTTCTGCTGGTGCAGCCCTCTATCGTCGGGCAATGCTGGAAGCAGTGGGCCTTTTTGACGAGCGGTTTTTTGCCTATTTGGAGGATGTAGATCTGGCCTGGCGTGCCCAAATTGCCGGGTGGCGCTGTCAGTATGTTCCGCAAGCAGTTGTACGGCATCAAACCAGCGCCAGTTTAGGAGAAGATTCCCCCTTCAGGAAACAACTAAAGGCCCGCAACAAGGTCTGGATGGTGGCCAAAAATGCGCCTGCTGAGGACTTACCAATTATCCTCCTTTATGACCTACTGGCTGTCGTTTATACTCTCCTGGTGAAAAGAGACCCTTATCCGTTGTTAGGTCGTATAGAGGGGCTACGAAGTCTGCGCCAGTTTTTAAAAGATCGCCATCCAGGTCGGCCCAGAATTCTGGAGCCCCTTGCTCTTCCCTGGGAGGTACTGAGACGATGGCAGGGTAGTTAAGCCTGGCGCGCTGCCATCCAGCGGCTGGTGGATGAGCCGGGCCTGCTGGCCCGCCTGCGCGCCAATGTCCGGCCGCCGATGACGATGGAGGAGCACGTCCAGTGGCTGGAGGCGCTGTATACCGAACTCCTGGAGCGGAGGACGGATACACAGGGAGGCCGATCAGAGTACAAAGGAGACGCCCGTTGACAGAAGGCGCCTGTTCCCTGAAGGAAAATGAGGGATGCCCGGAGCAGGACCTGCGGGCAGTCCGGGGGGTCCCGTCCCTGGTGTGGCAGGCCGGGCAGGAGCGACGCTTCCGGCTGGTCTGCCAGTACGCGGACCCCACGGGCCGGCGCGTGCTGGATGTGGGCTGCGGGGTGGGGATGTATCTGGCGGCCTTCGGGCGCTGTACTCCCCACACCTTTGGCGTAGAGGTGGAACCGGAGCGGGCGCAAGAAGCCTGTGCCCGGGCCGCCGGCGTTGTCCGCGCCGTGGGAGAACATCTACCGTTTGCCGATGCAGCCTTTGACCTGACCTTCTCCCACGAAGTCCTGGAACATGTCGCTGACGACCGGACTGTCATCGCCGAGATGGTGCGGGTCACCCGGTCGGGGGGGCATGTGGTGCTCTTCGTCCCCAACCGACTCTACCCGTTTGAGACTCACGGGATCTTCTGGCGAGGCCGGTACCGCTTCGGCAACATCCCTCTTGTCAATTATCTCCCCAACTTTCTGCGGAACCGACTGGCCCCCCACGTCCGGGCCTACACGGTGGGGGGACTCCGGAGACTGCTGGAGGGACTCCCCGTTCGGGTGGTCTACCGGACGGTGATTTTTCCCGGCTACGACAAACTGGCCCACCGTTCCCCCCTCCTGGCCCGGCTTCTCCGGACCGTCACCTATGCCCTGGAGCGCACCCCTCTGCAGGCCTTCGGCCTCTCCCATTTCTGGGTGGTGGAAAAGTTGTGACTCTTGCCCACACGGGAGATGGTGGTATACTACAGCCCGGTATCTTCCGACTCTGCCAGCCGCTCATCCGATCCTGTGAGCCCATTCTGCAACCTGCCACCCGCACTTCCTCCCGGTACGGTTACCTGGGCAGAGATAGACCTGGAGGCAATCCGGGCCAATATCCGGTCGTTCTGCCGGTTTGTGGGCCCGCGAGTCCAGGTCATCGCCGTCGTGAAGGCCAACGCGTACGGCCACGGTGCTGTCCCCGTCGCCCGGGCGGCCCTGGAGGCCGGGGCAGCGCGGCTTGCCGTCCACCGTCTGCTGGAGGGGGCCGAACTCCGGCAGGCCGGCATCTCCGCCCCCGTCCTGGTGATGGGCTACATCCCCCCCGACGGCGCCGACGAGGTGGTCCGCTGGAGACTCACGCCGACGGTCACCACCCTGGAGTTCGCCCAGGCCCTCTCCGCCCGCGCCCTCGCCGCCGGAGCGACCGTCCCCGTCCACGTCAAGGTGGATACCGGTATGGGCCGCTTCGGCCTGCTGCCGGAGGAAGTCGTCCCCTTCGCCCGCGCCCTCTCCGCCCTGCCGGGCCTCTCCCTGGAGGGCGTCTTCACCCACTTCTGCACCGCCGACTCCGCCGATCCGTCGTATATGCGCCTCCAGTTCCGGCGGTTTGTGGAGGTGCTGGAGGGGCTGAACGGGGCCGGAATCCATATCCCGCTGCGGCATGCCTGCAACAGCGCGGCGACGATGCGGCTGCCGGAGGCCCACCTGGACGCGGTCCGGCCGGGTATCGCCATATACGGGCTGGACCCCTCGTCTGAGTGGCCGCCGGGCTTTCCGCTCCGGCCCGCGATGACGCTGAAGAGCCGGGTCGTGCGGGTGCGGACGATCCCGGCGGGCTGGGGGGTCGGCTACGGCCGGACCTTCATTCCGGACCGGCCGATGCGGGTGGCGCTATTGCCGGTGGGCTACGGCGACGGCTACCACCGGGCCCTCTCTAACCGGGGCGCCGTCCTGCTCCACGGACAGCGCGCGCCGGTCCTGGGGCGGGTTAGCATGGACCAGATCGTGGTGGACGTCAGCCACATCCCCGAAGTCCGGGAGGGAGACGTGGCGGTCATCTTCGGCCGCCAGGGGGAGGCCGAACTGCGGGCGGAGGAGGTGGCCGCCTGGGCGGAGACAATTAACTACGAGGTGACCACGTCCATTCTCCCCCGTGTCGTCCGGGTGTATAGGGAATAGGACGCAGATGAACGCAGATTCAAAGTGAAAATCAGCGTTCATCTGCGTAAATCTGCGTCCCTCAAAGGAGGAAACATAGGACGCAGATGAACGCAGATTCAAATGAAAATCAGCGTTCATCTGCGTAAATCTGCATCCCCCAAAGGAGGAAACATATGCCGCAGATGAACGCAGATTCAAAGTGAAAATCAGCGTTCATCTGCGTAAATCTGCGTCCCCCAAAGGAGGAAACATATGCCGCGCGTTCGCAACTTCGTCTCGGAACGGATCGCTTCTGTGCCCCCTTCGGGGATCCGCCGCTTCTTTGACATCGCGGCGACGATGGAGAACGTCATCAGTCTGGGCATCGGCGAGCCGGATTTCACGACGCCGGAGCCGATTCTGCAGGCCGGAATTGAGGCGCTGAAGCGGGGGGAAACCCACTACACGTCCAACTCCGGGCTGATGGAACTGCGGCGAGCCATCGCGGAACACCTGGACCGCCTCTACGGGCAGACGTACAACCCCGCCAGCGAGATTCTCATCACGGTGGGGGTCTCGGAGGCGCTGTACCTGGCCTGTACGGCCATTCTGGACCCGGGAGACGAGGTCATCATCCCGGAGCCGTGCTTCGTCTCCTACGCGCCGGAGGTCATCTTCGCCGGCGGCGTGCCGGTGATGGTGCCGACCTCAGCGGAGAACGAATGGCAGGTGACGGCGGAAGCGATTGAGGCGGCGATTACGCCGCGGACAAAGGCCCTGCTCCTGGGATACCCCAACAACCCGACCGGCGCGGTGATGACCCGGGAGCGGCTGAACGAGATCGCGACCGTCGTCAAACGGCACAACCTGCTGGTGATCTCCGACGAGTTGTACGACCGGCTGGTCTACGACACCCAGCATGTCTGCTTCCCCAGTCTGCCGGGGATGTACAGCCGGACGATCCTGCTGATGGGCTTCTCCAAAGCGTACGCGATGACGGGCTGGCGGATCGGCTGGGCCGCGGCCCCGGCAGAGATTATGGAGATGATGCGCCGGGTCCACCAGTACACGATTATGTGCGCGCCCACCGTCGCCCAGTACGCCGCGCTGGTTGCCATTAAAGAAGGGGAGCCCTTTGTGGAGGAGATGCGGCAGGAGTACGACCGGCGACGGCGGCTGATCGTGGGCGGCCTGAACGAGATCGGGCTGACCTGTGTGGAGCCGAAGGGCGCGTTCTACGCCTTCCCGTCCATCGCGGTCACCGGAATGGACGACAACACGTTTGCCGAAAAATTGCTCCAGGAGGAACACGTGGCCGTAGTGCCGGGGAGCGCGTTCGGCCCCAGCGGGAAGGGATACGTCCGCTGCTCCTACGCGACCGCGTACGAGAAGATTGAGGAGGCCCTGGAGCGGATGCGGCGGTTTGTGCGGAGGCACGGATAACAGGAGGCAAGATGCAGGATGCAGGATGCAAGATGCAAGGAGCAGGGAGCAGGGGCAGGGGAGCGGGCAAGTGCGGAACAGACCACTGAATATCCTGCGAGAACTCACCGTGGAGGACACAGAGAGCGCAGGGATTTTTTATGAATGTGCCACGAAGGATACGAGGGTTTTAGCAAATTCCTACCGGGAATCCTTCAGTAGTCCAGTTTATGATTCTAAAATTTATCTGCGAAAATCTGCGTGAATCTGCGTCCGGAGCAAATTGTGCGCCGATTGCTGGAGGGAGAATGATTGCGGCGGAAAGTCGGGAGTTTCGGGAGCGGTTCCAGCGGTTGCCGTGGCCCCAGCAGTTGGGAAACCTGGCATCCACACTGGCGCGGATCTCCGGCCTCTGCGGTCGGCCGGAATACGATGGGCTGGTCCGCGACCTGCTTCGGGAGGCGGCCGTGCTGGCGGAGTGGAGTGCTTCCTTGGTCCCAGCAGAACTTCTCCCGGAACTGGCGTTCCTGCAGCGGGAGATGCTGGCCTGGCAGGCGACGTGGCCGCTGGAGGGAGCCCGGCACCTGCTGGCCCTCCGGGCCCGCCTGGCTGCCGACCTGTTGCTCTACCGGGCCGGATTTATCCCGCCCCGCGGCTGATTTCGGGTCAGGAGTGAAGAAATGGAATACGAAGCGGTGATCGGTCTGGAAGTCCATGCGCAAATTCACACCCGGTCCAAGATGTTCTGCGCCTGCCCGGTGATGGAGGATACGGGCGACCTGCCGCCCAACACCTACGTCTGCCCGGTCTGCACGGCGATGCCGGGAACGCTGCCCGTCATCAACCGCCGCGCGGTGGAACTGACGCTGATGACCGCGCTGGCCCTCCACTGCGAGGTCCCGCCCATCTCCTTCTTCGCCCGCAAGTCCTACTTCTACCCCGACCTGCCCAAGGGCTACCAGATTTCCCAGCACGGGCTCCCGCTGGGGGTCAACGGCTATCTGGACATCCAGACGGAGGCCGGGCCCCGGCGGGTCCGGATCAACAACGTCCACCTGGAGGAGGATACGGGCAAACTCTACCACGTGGGCAACGTCACGCTGGTGGATTTCAACCGGGCCGGAGTGCCGCTGATAGAGATCGTCACCGAGCCGGATATGCGCTCCGCCGAGGAGGTCCGGGAGTACGCGGAGCGGCTGCGGGAGATTCTGGTCTACCTGGGCGTCAACTCCGGGGATATGGAGAAGGGGGTGATGCGGTTTGAGGCCAGCGTCAGCGTCCGCCCGAAGGGGTCGGACGTGCTGAACCCGCGCCACGAGATCAAGAACCTGAACTCCTTCCGCGCGCTCTATCGGGCGGTGGCCTACGAGATCGCGCACCAGATAGAGGTGCTGGAGAGCGGCGGGCGGGTGTTCCAGCAGACGATGGGCTGGGACGACGGCCGGGGTGTCACCTACGTCCAGCGCAGCAAGGAGTACGCGGAGGATTACCGATACTTCCCGGAGCCCGACCTGCCGCCGCTGGAGATCGGCCGGGAGTGGCTGGAGGAACTGCGCCGGGGGTTGCCGGAACTCCCGGCGGCCCGCCGGGCCCGCTTCATCCAGGAATACGGCCTGACCCCCTACGAGGCCGACCTGCTGGTCGCCGACCGGGCCGTCGCCGACTACTACGAAGCGGCGGTCCGCCTGGGGAAGACAGGCCC
Organism: Anaerolineae bacterium; assembly: GCA_034432695.1. Taxonomy (GTDB): domain Bacteria; phylum Chloroflexota; class Anaerolineae; order B4-G1; family DUEL01; genus SpSt-77. The sequence continues at coordinate 5,869 of DAOUBO010000016.1, forward strand.
GAAGACGATCGCCAACTGGATCACGGTGGACCTCTTCCGGGTGATGAAGGAGTCGGGGAAGGGGATCGCCGAACTCCCGGTGAGTCCACAGGCGCTGGTGGAACTGATCGGGCTGGTGGAGTCGGGGACCGTTAACCTGAACACCGGGCGGGAAGTGCTGGACGAGATGGCCGCCACAGGCCGTTCGGCCCGGCAGATTGTGGAGGAGAAGGGGCTGGCCCAGATCTCGGACGAGGCAGCGCTGCGGGCAGTGGTGGAGCAGGTGCTGGATCAGAACCCGGCCCAGGTGGCCCAGTATCTGGCGGGCAAAGAGCAGGTGGCGGGCTGGCTGATGGGGCAGGTGATGCGGGCCACCGGCGGCAAGGCCAACCCGCAGGTGGTGCGCGTGCTGCTGACGGAGGCGCTGGGCAGGAGGAAGGAGGCAGGTGGCGAATAGGCGGGCAGGAAAGGGGGATTGGCAAAACGGCGGTTGTGTGGTAAACTTGTTCCGGGAGGTGAGACGTGCCCGGGGCGTTCACGGTCCGGCAATTTTTTGACCTGGTCGTTGCGCTGGAGGAGCATCCGGAGTGGCGGGAGGAACTCCGTCGCCTGCTGCTGACGGAGGACGTCCTCACGCTTCCTCAGGCTGTGCGCGAACTGACCGAGGCGCACAAGCGGGCAGAGGAGCGGCTCTCGCGCCTGGAGGCGGTCGTGGCCGAACTGGCCGAGGCGCAGAAGCGGACCGAGGCGCGCGTGGCCGAACTGGCCGAGGCGCAACGGCGGACCGAGGAGGAGTTCCGGAAATACCGGGAGGCCTCGGAGGCCCGTTTTGCCCGCATAGAGGCAGCGCTGGCCGAACTGGCCGAGGCACAGCGGCGGACTGAGGCGCGCGTGGAAGAACTGGCCGAGGCGCAACGGCGGACCGAGGAGCAGGTCGCGAAAATAGATTCCCGATTGAATCGCTGGGAGGCCTTCCTCTCCCTCACGGTGGAGGACGAGGCTGCCGACGTCCTGCGCGTCGTGATGGAACGAAAGGGCTACCGGGTGTGCGGGCCCCCCGTATACTGGCGGCCGGACGGGGATATAGACGTCATCCTGCCGGTGGAGGACCCGGAGGGGAACCGTTTGCACGCCGTGCTGGAAGCGAAGGCTCGCGCGAGCTGGCGCGCGGTGGAGGACTGGGCCAACCGGATGCGCTCCAAGGGCTTCCGCTCCCGGCTGGCCAGAGGCGGATGGGAGGGCCCCTACCTGATCTACCTCTACGGCATGCGGCCGGACGTTAGCGCCGAGGACGCGGCCCGCCGCTTCGGGATCGGCCTGCTGAGCCCCCGGGGGGAGATCGTTCCGCCCCGCGGGCCGGAATAGGAACATCTTCATCCAAGAAAGGTGGCATCTGGCACTGGCGGCAACGGGGGTTGGCCTTTATCGTAAAAGGCTGGCCTCTCTTGTTGAACCTTCATTCCCATCAGGAGGCAACACGTGATGAAGCGAGAACCCTTACTGGAGACGGTAGAGCACCACGCGATCGGACTGAGCGGTATCGCCCGTGAGTACAACCCCTTCCTGATCGCCCAGCGGCAACTGGATGAGGCTGCGGAGATTATGGGCCTGGATCCGGCGGTCCATCAGTTGCTCCGCTGGCCGATGCGGGAACTCCATGTAACGATGCCCGTACGAATGGACGACGGAACGGTCAAGATCTTCCACGGCTTCCGCGTCCAGTACAATGACGCCCGCGGGCCGACGAAGGGCGGCATTCGCTACCACCCCGAAGAGACCATTGATACCGTCCGTGCGCTGGCGGCGTGGATGACCTGGAAGACAGCGGTTATGGACCTGCCGCTGGGCGGCGGCAAGGGCGGCATCGTCTGCAACCCCAAGGAGATGTCCAGGGGCGAACTGGAGCGGCTCAGCCGGGCATACATCCGCGCCGTGGGCCGCATCCTGGGGGAGGAGATGGACGTCCCGGCGCCCGACGTTTACACCGACGCGCAGATTATGGCCTGGATGATGGACGAGTACTCTGTGATGCGCGGGTACAACGTCCCCGGAGTCATCACGGGCAAACCGTTGCCGCTGGGCGGTTCCAAGGGCCGCAACGACGCCACCGCGCGGGGCGGGATGTACTGCATCCGCGAGGCGGCGAAAGTGCTGGGGATTGACACCCACGGCGCTACCGCGGCGGTCCAGGGCTACGGCAACGCCGGGCAATTTGCCCACATCCTGGGCCAGGAACTGCTGGGGCTGAAGGTCGTCGCCGTCTCCGACTCCAAAGGCGGCATCTACAACCCGGACGGGCTGGACCCGAAGGAGGTCCTCGCCCACAAGGAGAAAACGGGCTCGGTGGTGAACTTCCCTGGGGCAAAGAACATCACCAACGCCGAACTGCTGGAACTGCCGGTTACCGTGCTCATCCCGGCGGCGATGGAGAACCAGATCACCGAGGCCAACGCGGGCAACATCAGGGCCCGCATCGTCGCCGAACTGGCCAACGGCCCCACCACCCCCGAGGCGGACCGAATCCTCTATGCCAACGGCGTCTACGTCATCCCGGACTTCCTCTGCAACGCCGGCGGCGTGACCGTCTCCTACTTTGAGCAGGTCCAGAACGCCTACGATTACTACTGGGACCTGGAGACAGTCCACGAGCGGCTGGACAGGAAGATGACCGCCGCCTTCCACGCCGTCCACCAGACGGCTCAGGAGTACAGGGTCAACAACCGGATGGGGGCCTACATCGTCGCGGTGAGCCGGGTGGCGGAGGCCTGCCGGCTGCGCGGCTGGGTGTAAATCCCCTCCCGCTTCCGGTTTCTGGAAAGCCTCCGGGGCCAGCGTCCCGGAGGCTTTCTTCTTTGCCCGGTTGCCAAATCCCGGTTTGTGGTATAATTGAGAAGCAACGGTTCGCCTGGAGTGATGGGGGTAGTGAGTGGGCCGAAGGAGTTTCGGCTTACATCCCGACTGTTTATCCAGGGTCCGGGGCTCAAGAGTGGGAGAAGGAGGGAGCAGCATGCCGCGTTTCCAGCGCCCGACGGGGACTCAGGACATCCTCCCGGAGGACCAGCCCTACTGGGAACACGTGACCGAATGCGCCGTCCAGTTGGCCCGCCGGGCCGGCTTTGAGCGCATAGATGTCCCTATCTTTGAGACCACCGATCTCTTCGCCCGCGGCATCGGAACCGCCACCGACGTCGTGGAGAAGGAGATGTACACCTTCACCGACAAAGGCGGCGATTCCCTGACCCTGCGGCCGGAGTTCACCGCGGGCGTCGTCCGGGCCTACATTGAGAATGGGATGCATGTCCGCCCTCAACCGATCAAAGTCTACTCCATCGGCCCCGTCTTCCGGTACGACCGGCCGCAGGCCGGGAGGTTCCGGCAGTTCCACCAGTTCAACCTGGAGATCATCGGCGAACAGGACCCCCTGGCCGACCTGGAGGTCATGGTGGTCATCTGGGACCTCTACGCGACACTGGGGTTCCGGGGCCTCTCTTTCCAGTTAAATTCCACCGGATGCCCCCGCTGCCGCCCCGGATATGTGGAGGTCCTCCGGGACTATTACCGGCGCCACCGGGACGAGGTCTGCGACGATTGTCGCAGGCGGCTGGAGCGGAATCCCCTCCGGGTGCTGGACTGCAAAGCGGAGGTCTGCCAGCCCATCATAGAGGCCGCCCCGCCCATCCTGAACCACCTGTGCGACGAGTGTGCGGAGCACTTCGCGCAGTTGCGGGAGTACCTGGACCTGCTGGGCCGGCCCTATACGCTGAACCACCGGCTGGTCCGGGGACTGGACTACTACACCAAGACGGTCTTTGAGGTCTGGGCGGAGGGGATCGGAGCGCAGGCCGCTGTCTGCGGTGGAGGCCGGTACGACGGGCTGGCGGAAATCCTCGGCGGTCCGCCGACGCCGGGGGTCGGCGTCGCGGCGGGGATAGAGCGCATTATCCTGGCGATGAAAAGCCAGGGCATCTCTGTCCCGCCCCTGCCCGCTCCTCCGGTCTTCCTGGCCCACCTGGGTGATACGGCCCGCCGGGAGGCCGTCCGGCTGGCCGACACACTGCGCCGGGCGGGGATCGGCGTCTGGGTGGCCTTCGGGGAGCGCGGGCTGAAGAGCCAGATGCGGGAGGCCGATAAGCGAGGCGCCCGTTTCACCGTGATTCTGGGGGAAGACGAACTCACACGGGGCGTCGCCACTGTCCGGGATATGGCCGCCAGCGCTCAGATGGAAGTCCCGCTGGAGGAACTGCTCCCGTGGCTTCGGGAACGGGTCGGCCAGTAACCGCCGTCGGGCTATTCCGCCATCCCTACCTTCCCGGAGCGGCATCCCTGGCGCGCGATATCGGGGCATGGCTCCGTGGGCAGGGCGTCCGGGTTTGGGAAACAGACCGGCTGGAGCCGGAGGTCGCCCCGGAGGTCGCCGCGGTAGACCTGCTGGTCACGCTGGGCGGCGATGGCTCCATCCTTCGGGCCGCGCACCTGGCCGCTGGCCACCCCACCCTGATCCTGGGCGTCAACCTCGGCCGGATGGGATTTCTCACCGAGGCGGAGCCAGACCGCTGGCAGGAAGTTCTCTCCCAGGTTCTGGCGGGGAAGTACTGGGTAGAGGAGCGGATGATGCTCCGGGCCCATGCCTTTCGGGAGGACGTCCTGCTGGCCGAGGGGGAAGCGTTGAACGATGTCGTCGTCGGGCAGGGCATACTGGGGCGGGTAGTCCGGCTGGAGGCCCGGGTGGACGGAGACCTGCTGACCACCTACGTCGCCGACGCGCTGATCGTCGCGACACCGACGGGAAGCACCGCCTACGCGCTGGCGGCCGGGGGGCCGATTATGCCTCCGCAGCAACGGAACATTCTGCTGGTCCCGGTCGCGCCGCATCTCAGCCTGGATCGGGCCGTTGTCCTGGCGGAGGGCGTCCGGGTCCAGGTCATTGTCCGAAGCCATACCCCTGCCGCGCTGACGCTGGACGGCGAATTGACCGCCCCGCTGAGTCCCGGGGACCGGGTGGAGGTCTCTGCGAGTCCCCACGTGGCCCGCTTCGCCCGGGTCCGGGAGCGGGACTATTTCTACCGGACGTTGATGCAACGGCTGGTGCCGAGGGAAGCCGGGTATGGAGCCCTGTCAACCGGATCGGATGCCAATGAAGCAGGCCACGCTGTTTGAGAGCCGCTCGCTGCCGATCACATACCTGGGAGAGGAAGCCCGACGGCTGGAGCAGAAGTACGCTTCCCGAACGCGGGAGGAACTCCGGTTGGGAAGCCTGGTCTCCTACGTCGGCAACCGCGAAGTCCCCCTCCTGCGTCTGTACCGCTACAAGGAAGCCTTCGCGTTTCGGTTCGTGGAGGAATGGCTGAACCGCTTCGGAGCCGGGCCGGGCGATTACGTCTTTGACCCCTTCTGCGGGATGGGCACGACTCTTCTCGCCGCGTCCCTTAGAGGCATTCCAGCCATCGGCGTGGATCGTCTGCCGGTGGCAGCCTTTATCGCCCGGACGCTCCCGCTGTTCTTCCAGATTCGCCCGGGAGAGTTGCAGGCGACCTTCGCTCACCTGACTCGCGTTGTCCCCCAAACCCCGCCCGCCACCATTGCGATGGATGTGGCGATCATGAAGGTCGCCTTCCCGGAGGAAACTCTGGAGCATCTGCGTCGCTGGAAGGCTGCCATAGAGAGGCTGGACTCTCCCCTGCAGGAGGTTTTCCTGTTGCTGTTTCTTTCCGTCCTGGAGCCGTGCAGCTACACCTCTAAGGACGGACAGTTTCTGCGCCTGCGGCGCGACAAGAAGACGGCCAACCCGAAAGAAGCGCTGGCCAGCCGCGTTGCGGAAGCAGAGAAAGACCTCCGGAGGATCCAGGCGCTGGGGTGGAAAGCCCCCACGGCCAATTCCTGGCGGGTGATCCTGGGAGATACTCGTTCTCTGAACGGTGTGCCCTTCGGGTCTGCCCCAACGATGATCATCACGTCCCCCCCATACGCCAATCGGTACGACTATACCCGGACCTACTCGCTGGAACTCTGTTTTCATTTCATCCGGAACTTTGATGAGTTGCGGGATTTGCGCCACAGCCTGCTTCGCTCCCATATAGAGGCCAGACTGGCTCCTTCCGAGACACCACCCCACCCGGCCGTCCGGGAAATTGTAGAGATTTTACAGGAACGCCGCCGCAAATTGAACAACCCCAAAATCCCGGATATGCTGACGGCCTACTTCGTGGACATGCAACAAGCCATCCGGGAATGGTATCGGGTCCTTGCACCGGGGGCCCGGGTCGCCCTCGTCGTGGACAATGTCCGCTTTGAGGGCTACCTGCTTCCGGTGGACCTGGTTCTCTCCGAGATCGCCGAAGAGGAAGGATTCCGAACAGAGGAGATCGTGGTCGCCCGCTACAAAGGGAACAGTTCCCAGCAAATGGGCCGATATGGACGAGTTCCAGTCCGGGAGAGCATCGTGGTCTGGAGGAAACCCCTATGACATCCGACAAGAGGGCCTGGTTCTTAGACCAGTTGAGCAAGAGCGCGTTCTTCCATCGGAAACTCCATGAGTGGCAAGTGGTAGAAATTGCCGAGACAATTGACCAGTTCCCGGGCGAGACCCTGGAATGGGACCTCCTTAAGTTGGGTATTTCTGAAATGGCCTGGAAGAAAGTTATCCACCGGGGCATCAAACCGGTCACCGTCTTTGCTCATCCCGAAGTCCTGGTCCGTATTCCCCGTTCAACCGCCTACTACCGCATGCTCTCCATGGTTTCGCAGAAGTCTATGAGAGAGATAGGATTCGCAACTGAACGGTATGAATCAGGGACACATTTACCTGATACGGCAACCGCTCAGAATGTCGCCCATCATTTGAACCAGATCATCAGCCAGCTCATCGAGTTTGATGAAAAAGTCAATGTGCGAGAATTTGACCTATGGCGTGGTATGGCCGCGGGAACCCAGGCCCAGGGTTCCTGGCAGAACGCCAAGGGCGTAGAGGCAGAGATACTGGTCAAAGACCTGATACGACGAAGGTTGCGAGATCGCGGGCTGATAGCAGAAGAGCATCCAGCCCGGTTGGAACTCTCCGATGGTCGCAAGGTCGTTTTTGGTGACGAGCCCGACATCGCTTTTTACAAAAGCAACCGAATCCAGGCAGCCATTGAGGTGAAAGGCGGGATAGATCCTGCGGGCGTCCTTGAACGCCTGGGTGCGGCTCTGAAAAGTTTAACGCGCGCCCGAGAAGAGAACCCCATCGCTGTGACCATCCTGCTTATCCCGGGCGCATCTCTCACGGAGCGGGCTAGGGAAGACCTGACCCTGAACCGCCATGTCGTTACCCACTGGTTCACGCTGGAGCATTTCCTGACGGACGAGGCCACCCGCACCGAGATTTTTGACCTGCTGAGCATCCGACGTTCGGAGATTCGGAGATGACCGAACCCCTGCGTTGCGTCAACCATCCCAACGTAGAGACCTACCTGCGCTGTGCGCGATGCGAAGCGCCCATCTGCCCGAAGTGCGCCGTCCGGACAGAGGTGGGCTACATCTGCCCAGCCTGCCGGAACCGCCGCACGGAGGTCTTCTACGCCGAGTTCCGCCCCGTCTACTACGGGGTGGCAGCGCTGGTCGCGCTCCCTGTGAGTCTGATCGCGGGGTGGATTGTCCCTGCGACAGGCTGGTTTGCCATCTTCCTGGGCCCGATGGCGGGAGGTCTGATCGCCAAGGCCGCTTTCCGCGCCATCCGGCGCCGACGGGGCCGGTACACCTGGCTCGTCGTCGCTGGCAGTATCGTGGCCGGGAGCCTGCCCTGGATGCTGTACGCTCTCGTGCCAGCCCTCGCCAGCCCCCTGGACCCCCTCTCGGTGACCGGGAGCGCGTGGCCTCTTCTGTGGGGCGGCGTCTACCTGGCCGGAGCCATCGGCACCGCGATCGCCCGCCTTCGGGTGTAAGCATCGCAGGTTTTGCATTTCACGTTTCCCGTCTCACGCCGCACGTCGCACGCATCCTGCCATGATCTCACGCCTGAGCGGAACCGTTGCCGAGATCAAACCCGACCACCTGGTCGTCCAGGTCGGAGGGGTAGGACTCCTGGTCTATGTTCCCAGCCGGGTTCTGGAAACCGTGGACCGGATCGGGCAACCGGTGGAGTTGCTCACCCACCTCATCGTCCGGGAAAACGAACTGGCCCTCTACGGGTTTCTGACGGAGGAGGAGCGGGCCCTGTTTGAGTTGCTCCTGGGTGTCTCTGGCGTTGGACCCAGGGTGGCCCTCTCCGTCCTCAGCACCCTTTCCCCCGACGCCCTCCGGCAGGCGGTGGTACGGGAGGAACCGGGCATTCTGACCCGGGTGCCCGGAGTCGGCGCCAAGACCGCGCGTGCCATTATCTTCCACCTGAAGGACAAACTGGCCGCGCCGGGAGCGGGGGCCGTTCCCCTCCTGACGGACCAGGACGCGGAGGTCATCGCCGCGCTGACCGCCCTCGGCTTCAGTCTGGTGGAGGCTCAGAGCGCCCTTCAGCACGTCCCGCGCGACCCGGACCTGCCGCTGGAGGAACGAATCCGGCTGGCGCTGGCCTACCTGGCGCCGGGCTCTTCCTGACCTTCGGCGATGTTCCCCCCCGACCCGAACCTCCCCCTGCACATCCTGGCGGCCCTCCATGCCCTGCTGGCCCTCTGGCTGGCCCTCTATGGCCTGCACAGTTGGGTCCTGCTGGGGCTGTTCTGGGCCCTGAGGCAGCGGGGCGCCGCCTCGGAACCGGACCGCGGGGATTCCGCCCTTCCCTTCGTGACCGTCCAGATCCCCGTCTACAACGAACGCCACGTCATTCGGCGGGCTATAGATGCCGCCGCGAGCCTGGACTACCCCCGCGACCGACTGGAGATCCAGGTCCTGGACGACTCCACCGACGAGACGACGGCCATCGCCGAGGCGCGCGCGGCCCACTGGCGCGACCGGGGAGTGGACATCCGCGTCCTTCGGCGGCCCGACCGGGCCGGATTCAAGGCTGGCGCTCTGGCGTGGGGGCTGGCCCACGCGCGCGGGGAACTGATCGCCGTCCTGGACGCCGACTTCTGCCCCCGCCCCGACTTCCTCCGGCGGGTCGTCCTCCCCTTCCTGGCCAACCCCCGGCTGGGAATGGTCCAGACCCGCTGGTCCCATCTCAACGCCGACTACTCCCCGCTCACCCGCGCCCAGGCGCTGGCGCTGGACGGGCACTTCGTGGTGGAGCAGACGGCGCGCTGCCGGGCCGGGCTGCTGATGCACTTCAACGGGACCGGCGGAGTTTGGCGGCGGGCCTGTATAGAGGACAGCGGCGGCTGGCAGAGCGATACCGTCTGCGAGGACCTGGACCTGAGTTACCGGGCCCAACTGCGCGGCTGGCAGGCCCTCTACCTCCCCGACCTGGACTGTCCGGGGGAACTCCCTCCGCAGGTTCTGGCTTTCAAGCAGCAACAGGCTCGGTGGGCCAGAGGTTCCGTCCAGTGCCTGCGGAAACTGGCCCGTCCCCTCCTTTTCAGCCGGGCCGTGGGACCCGTTCGGAAAATCTTCGGACTGCTGCACCTCAGCGGCTACCTCGTCCATCCGCTTATGGTCCTTCTTCTCCTCCTGACCCCCGCCGCCCTCCTTGTCCCCTCCCCCCTGGGGGAAATCTCGCGCCTGCTGGGGCCCCTCTGCCTGGGGCCGATCCTCTCCTATGTCACCAGTCAGTGGGCCCTGTATCCCGACTGGACGCGACGGCTTCGGTCCTTCCCGCTCATGGTGCTCCTGGGAACGGGGATCGCCTGGGGAAACACCCGGGCGGTCCTGGACGGACTGCGCCACTGGGGCGGCGAGTTCGCGCGCACGCCCAAGTTCTGCCTGGAGGGACAGCGGGGCAACTGGCGTCAGAGCGACTACCGGCTCGCAGCGGACCGAAGCGTCCTGGGAGAAATCGGGCTGGCCATATACGGCCTGGGGGTCACGGGGATGGCCGGGGCCCTGGGGAAGTGGAGCCTGATCCCCTTCCTGCTCCTGTACGTGGGGGCTTTCGGGCTGGTGGCCGGGCTGAGCCTGCGCGAGACGCTGACCCCGCGCCCGGCGCGGCGCGGCCGACTCCGGGATAGGCCGATCACCGGGACCCGGTAGGGCTGAAGGTTCGGGGGCAAGCGCGGGGCAGCCGCAGGCATCCCCGTGGTTCTCTGGGAATTCGCGTTGTTGGGGAATGCCACGCCCGAAAAAGGAGCCGGGCGTAGCGCAGGCTGTTACCTCACCCCACCCCCAGCCCCCCTTACAGGTGTAGGTTTTTTCAATCCGGCTATCGCCGGGCCGCACAATCCTTCTCTTTCCCCTCACCCCCCTGAATCCCCCCCTGGTATAATGGAGTAGGGCAACTGCGAGCA
>DAOUBO010000017.1:0-2690 GCA_034432695.1 Anaerolineae bacterium
CTGCACCCCAGGGGCCGCCGGGGCCAGCCGTGCGCCAAGAGGCAGGCCGGTGCTCAGGCCGTCGTCCGGGTCTATCAGCCAGCCAGCGGCCAGTTTGAGGGGATCGGGACGCTCAGAGTGGGGGATTTCCCCTGCGAGGGCGCGGAGGAAAGCGGTCAACGAGGGGGTCATCTGCACGAAGCCGCCGGCCATTCCCCGGGCGAGGTCCCGAAGCAGGCGATACAACGCCTCATCGCTGGTCACCACCCAGTGCGCAAGAATCTCCGGAACCGGCGTGTTCCCCTCCAAATCACGCTGCAGATGCTGGAGCAGGGCGGATTCCAGAGGGCGAACCTGTTCCCGAAGGGAGGAAAGGCGGCGATGGAGGACAACGGCCGCCTTCAGCAGAGCCTTATCCACCCTCTCCCGAATCTGAGAGGCCAGCCACCCCTCGGCCGGCGGCCTTAACCCCGCAGCACCCTCCAGAATCTGAAGCGACCAGCATGCCCCAGACGGCGGATGCATCAGGTCCAGCAGGGCCTGGAGTGCCTCCTGAGACAATTCTAAACGTAAATCCGAAAGGTCACCCAGCCCTGTTTCGCTGTGACAGCGGGCCAGCACCTGCTCCAGGGGGGTCAGAAAATCAGGATGCCTCAGGAAGGCGGGCAGGGCAGCCCGCAGGGCCGACCGGAGTTCCACGTCCGCCCGAAGTTCCGCCAGGGTCTCTATCTCCGATAACAAAGCGGGAAAACACTGCTGGTGCTCCAGAGCCAGACAGGCCAGCCCCCGGGCCACCGTCTCGTGGCGATAGGCCTTTTCCTGATAGCGCTGGCGTTCTTGCCAATCGGGTTGGGATTCTTCACGATAACGCTGGTACGCCTTCCAGGAGGGGTCGGAGGCTCTGGCGCGACCCATCAGCGGCCCCAGCCGAAGCGCCAGTTCGGTCCACCAGCGGCCGTATCCCCCCACTTCCATCAGGGCCTGCACCTGAGAGCGTTTGCTGGGAAAGGAGCGCTCCGCCGGGTAGCGCTCCAGGTCGCGCCAGGCCAGCAGCCGGTGGACCAGTTCCTGCACCTGCTCCGGCAGGAGAGAGGCCTGAGCGATGATGCATATCAGGTCGCGGATCTCCAGTTCGGGAAAATAGGGATACTCCTCCGCCCATCTGTCCATCAGAGCGCACAGGGCCCGAAACTCTTCCGGACGGACCTCCCGACTCCTCCCGAAGATGAGGGCCAGACCGTATAACCCAAACTCGTGCTCCGGATTCCGGTTTTCTTCCACGGGAAAACGCACGGCCTGTTCCACGGTCAGCGCCAGTTCCCCCCGCCAGCGGACGAAGAGGCGCCGGGGATCCCGGGTGGGTTGGGGATCGCGCAACAGTTCGCGCAGGAGCGGACCCATCTCGCGGCGCAGCCCGGCCAGGAACCAGCGGAACATCTCGGCCCGTGCCGACCCGATGTTGAGCAACGGTTCCAGCCGGTTCTGAAGTCCAGCCTGAGCCAGGGGCAGCGCATCCGGCCGGTGGGGCGTCCCGGAGGCCCTGCGAAACACCCCCACGCTGAAACCCGTCCACAGGTCAAACAGGGCATCGCGCGTCAGGCCCAGCGCGATCGCTTCCAGTTCCGGCGAGAGCGGTTGACCGTCCCTGCCCGCCAGCGCCCCCAGGCGGCTGGCCGCCTGCTGCCTGCCCCGTGCGTCGCCTGCGGCAAGCGAATCCCGGAGCAGGTCGTTCAGGGAGGTTTCATCCGGGAAGTCTTCTCTCACCCTCGCCTCCCCGCAGGCCAAAAAACAGTTCCCAGACGGTGTTCCAATCGTTCGCCCGTGGCTCGTCGGGCAGGCGCGCCGTCTCCTGGTGCAGGCGGCGGATTTCCTCACGCTGCCCGCGCTTCCAGGCCTCGTTCAGCCATAGCGCCACGCCGAAGAGCTGAAAGCCGCTGTGGTAGAAGTGCCAATCTCCACGCTCGTCCTGCTGGAGCAGGCCGGTGCGCCGCCAGAAGGCGAGGGCCGCGCGGCGCTCCGGACGGGGGAGCAGGTCCAGGGCCAGCCACTCCTGCCAGGAGGCCTCCACGAAGGTCTCCCAGCCCAGTTCGGCCAGCGCCAGCAGAGCCACCTCATCGTCCACAAAGGGGATGTCCGGTTTGTTCTGCTCCCAGCGAATGGTCTGCCGCAGGAAGAAACGGTACAGGTCGGCCAGGCGGCCGATGCGCTGCGCTTCGGCCAGGCCCTCGGCAAAATGCGGGGAGCGGCAGACTCCCAGGGTGAGCAGAGTCACATAGAAGGGCGAAGCAAACTCCTGCATCCGGGGCGAGGTCACCAGCCCGGTGAGTTCGTTCAGTTTTGCCTGCTGCGCCGTCGCCTCCTCGCCACGCTTCGCCAGCAGCGCCCTGCCCAGGTAGTAGGCCAGCCGCTCCAGGCGCGGGTTGTCCAGCGCCTGCAGGGCATAAACCTGAAGGTCCTGCTGGGCCAGATGGGCGTAAGGCCGGGAGGTCAGAAGCAGCAGGTTGGAGGAGAAGGGGTCGGACTCCCAGGCGCTGAGGAGCGAGCGCAGGAAATCGCTCCGGACAGGATCCGGGACGCGGTATTCGTCCAGGGCGTCAACGAGCAGGAGCGCTGTCCCCTCCTTCAGCGCCGATTCCAGAACGCGCCGGGCCAGGTGGGCGGAGAAGGGGGGATGGTGGCGCGCCCGGGTCACCGCGCGGGCGCAGGCGGAG
>DAOUBO010000018.1:0-9564 GCA_034432695.1 Anaerolineae bacterium
CGCGGCGGCACCGACGACGAGGCCATCGCCCGCGCTATGGAGACCTTCACCGAACAGGACCTCCGGGTCCTCCACCGTCAGGACCATCGTGTAGCGGCCCAGGTCGGGGAGGACGACCTGCGCGGGCCCGCCGACGGGCAGGCTCAGGCCCGCCGGGGTGACCAGGACGACCAGCCGCAGGTCGTCGCCGGCCTCCAGGTCGCCCAGGGCGTCCCAGGGGATGGCGGCCTCAAAGGCGTCGGGGCCCATGGCGGCCTCGCCGACTGGCCCGACGGCCTGCCACCGGGATTTGACGGGCCGGTAGGCCGTCAGGGCCTGCCCGTCCCACTCAAAGAGATGGGTGGCCGCGATACCCACGGGCAGAGGGACATCCTCTATGCGGGCCAGGGGCCAGGTCTCCATAGCCCGTGGTGAGGCAAGATAGAGGCCAACTCGCGTGCCCACCGGCAGCGGTTTCTGAAAAGCAACCAGCACATAGAGGTTCCGAACGTCGTAGACGAAGGCCAGGTCCGCGCCGGCCTGAAGGTCACTGTAAAGGGCCGCAGTGCTCCACTCTTCCTGGCCAATGCGACCATCTACGCGGGGCGAGGCCGGGCTCTGGAGGTCCCGGTTCGGCTGCACCACCTTGCGGGGGATAATGGGAGCGTGGAGATAGGCCGGCACCGGCTCGCCCAGCGATTCGTACACCCTCCGCAGCAGGGCCCGGAAGCCCTCGTCAAAGTATTCGTCCTGCCCGGAGTCCTGGTCGGCGCCGTACCACCAGAACCAGTCCGAACCCTCGGCCAGGTACATGTAGTCCAGGGCCTGGGCGACTCTCTCCGATCCGGAACCCAGCGTACGGATGTATTCTGCCAGTTTGTAGCGGGTTCGGGCCAGGTAGTTCCAGGCCTGTCGCTCCTCCGGTTCGCCGATCCAGGTGTCGTAGTTGGCGCTGAACCAGGCGCCGGGGAAGAGGCGGTCCAGCGTCCGCTGTTCGGGGAACATCGCCAGGTACTCCGAGGGCGTGACCGTCCGGATGGTCTGGCTCTCGGAGAGGAGCCGGTACAGGGTGTGGAGGAACTCCTTGCCGTCGTTGTCGTAGTACTCCCAGGCGTTCTCGCCGTCCAGGATGATGCTGACGATGTGGGGGCCGGGCGCGCCCTCTTCCTTCAGGCGGGCGCGGATGTTCTCCAGCCGGTTCATCAGGTCCTGCGCGGCCTTCTCGCCGGGTATGCCGGAGTAGGTGAAGCCGATCTTGTCCGAGAGGGTCCAGTCCCGGAAGAAGATGGCGACACGCCCGTCGCCCTCGCCGACGTAGTAGGGCCGGTAGAGGGCATCTGCCTCCTGGACGGTCTCTCTGGAGTCGCGGGTGAAGTCGCCGATGCCCAGGGACTGGGCCAGGACGGGCTCGCCGGTGGCCATCCACCGGTATCCGGCCTTCGCCACCAGGGGGACGATCTCCTGGGCGACGGCGCCCTCGGCGGGCCAGAGGCCCCGGGGCTTCTGCCCGAAGTGGGCCTCGTAGATTTCCACGCTCCGCTGCAAATGCGCGACAGCATCCTCTGGATAGGCGAAGGGAAGCGGCATCAGGGCATCGGGGTTCCCAACCTGGGCCAGGTTCACATTGTAGATGAGCGGGAGGATGGGGTGCGCGTAGGGGGTGGTGGTGACCTCTATCTGGCCCTTCTCCTGGAGTTCCCGGTGGATGGGGACGACCTGGGCCATGATGCGGCGAACCTCGTTGAAGAGGACGACCTTGTCCTCCTCAGCGAAGCCGTGGTCTTTGGCGACGAGGCTCCGCAGGGGTTCCTTCGCCAGTTCGTCGGGGTCCATCCAGGCCAGGTTGAACCAGACCTGGAGGTCGCGGAGGTCCTGTTCGGTGAAGGTCTCCAGGGCGCGGGCGATGGCCTCGTCGTCGGTGCCGCCGCGCTTATCCAGCAGGGCCCTGTAGCCGGGGTAGCGCCGGATGACGTGGTCCCAGTTGGCGTCAAAGAAGCGGCGGAGGATGAACTCCTTCTCCTCGGGGGTCAATTCGGAGGCCGGCTTCTCCGCCAGCACCCAGTACCGGTCCTTCGCGCCGTTCTGGACGAAGTCGTCCAGTTGACGGATGAGGACGGGGGTCAGGTTGAAGGTGACGTGGACGCTGGGGTACTGGGCGACCGTGGCGGCCATGTCGTAGTAGTCCTTGGTGGCGTGGACGCGTACCCAGGGGCGGGTGTAGACGCCGTCCTCGTCCTTGTAGTAGAGAGGCTGGTGCTGGTGCCACATCAGGTTGAGGTAGAGGACCTCTTCCGTCGGCGGCGCCGTTGTGGGCGCGGGGGCGGCCCCGGTGGGTTGGGGCAGGGGAGTCGGCGAGGCCGTCGGGGCACCGCAGGCGGCCAGGGCGACAGAGAGCAGAACCAGCATGCTCAGCGACGAGAACCATTGGCGCGGCATTTTCAACTCCTGATCAGCAGATCGTTGAGACACAGCAACTGCCTGCCCGCTCAGGTCAGCAGGCCCATTTTGCCCCCCTCAACCCCCCTTCTGGGGGGAGAAGGTAGGTCGGATTGGCCAATCCGACCTACCCCTTGGCCTGCGGCCAGGAGAGGGGCGGCCGGGGGAGGGGTGAGGTAGAGAGTTACGAGACGCAAAGAACGCAACGGGCGCAACGTTGCGCCCCTCGCGGTCAGTGTCCGTTGGCCAGCCCCCAGGCTTTTACCCCTTCACCGCTCCCATGGAGAGCCCGGAGACGATGAACCGCTGCAGGCCAAAGAAGATGGCAACTACAGGGATGCTCATCAGAATGGAGAGCGCGGCAAATTCCGACCAGGGGGTTGCGAACTGCCCCTGCATAGCCCGCAGAGCCATCGCCAGGGTGAAGCGAGAGGGGTCTTCCAGAAATGTCCAGGCCAGGATAAACTCCGTCCATCCGCTCATAAAACTGAAGAGAATGGTGACCGCCAGTGCGGGGGTGGAGAGGGGCATAATGATGCGGTAGAAGACCTGGAACTGATTGGCGCCGTCTATGATGGCAGCCTCCTCCAGTTCCCGCGGCACCGTGTCAAAGTATCCTTTCAGGTTCCAGATGGCGAAGGGAAGGGCACCGGAACCGTAGGCAACCATCAGGCCAGGGAGCGTTGCCCGCAGAGATTCGCCTCCGACTTTGATCTGGGTCAGCAGAACATAGAGGGGAGCCAGCGTAGCGGATGCAGGGAGCATAATGAGCACGATGAAGCCCAGCATCCCCACCTGCCGCCCGATGAACTGGAAACGGGAGAAAGCATAGGCCGCGGAGGCCCCCAGAATCACCGCGATGACACTGGTGCCCAGCGAGACCAGAAGGCTGTTCCCCAAAAGCCGCGGGAACGTCATACACGTGGAGACGTCGGAGGGATTTTTACAGAGCAGGCGGAAGGGCTCCGTCAGGATCTTCCGAAACGCGTTCAGCGAAGCCCCTGGCGGGATAATCCGCAGTTCCAGCGGCTTATCAATGTTGCGCGGGTCCAGGGCAAGGGAGAAGATCCAGAGGAGAGGGAACAGGACAAAGGCGGTCACTGCCAGCAGGAACAATTGAAGGGCGATCTGCCGCAGGATGTCTTTGCGCCGGATCTTTTTAGACATAGTAGGCCTCCGTCGCCCGGGTGACCCGGTTGTTGATCAGGGTGATAACCAGCAGGATAAAGAAGACGACGATGCTGAAGGCCGCTGCGACTCCATAGAGCCGCTGTTCATAGACCAGTTTGAAGGCCTGGGTGACCAGAATCTCCGTCCGTCCGAAGGGGCCGCCGCCGCTGATAAAGTAGATGACGTTGAACTGATTGAAGGTCCAGATGGTACCCAGCATAATAGCAGGAACCATCGCCGGACGGATAAGCGGGGCGGTGATGCTCCAGAATTTCTGCCAGCCACTGGCGCCATCTATAGACGCGGCTTCGTAGAGTTCCTCAGGTATGGCCTGGAGCGCACCGGTTGCCACCACAGTCATAAAGGGCCAGCCCAGCCAGACGTTGGCCAGCAGGACACAGTAGAAGGCAAGGGGAAGAAAACTGAGCGGGCCGCCAATAGGAGGCTGGGCCACGTCCATCCAGCGGGTATCGGTGGGGAAGTTGGTCCCCAACCAGTTGTTGATGACGCCGATCAACTGGTTGATAGCCCCGAAGCGGGGGTCGTACATGTTCTTCCAGGTCAGCGCGGTGATATACCCCGGCATAGCCCAGGGGAGGACAAAGAGGGCACGGTAGACCTTGCGCCCGACGAGACCCTTACTGTTCAGAGCCAGTGCGATGATGACGCCGAGTACCACGTGGAAGAAGACGTTGGTGACCGTCCAGGTCAGGTTGAAGAGCAGGATGCGCCAGAAGTCGTAGTTCTCAATCGCCAGTTGATTGGTAAGGATCTTGTAAAAATTCGCGAGTCCCACAAAGGGGGGAGCGTATTGGGGCCATGTTTCCGGATTGAAAAGGTTGAAGCGGAGATGCTTGATCCGGAAGTCGGTAAAGGCCATCCAGACCTGAAAGAGCTGGGGGAAGAGAGTAATGACCAGCATCACTAATCCCGCAGGTGCGATATACATCCAGGGGCCCAGCGAGGCCCGCAGACGGCGGCGAAATTCAGCCCAGCGGGAAGTCCGGCGGTCTGATATGGAGCGAGCCATTGCCATCGCCTGCCTCCTTTTATGAGAGGACGCGGGTGGAGAAAGCGTGCTCTCCTCACCCGCGTCCGAGCAATCCTGACCTCCGCCGGGCGGTTACTGCCCGCGGATTTCCTTGATCTTGGCCACGATGCTGTCGTAGGCCTGCTGGAGAGCCGCCGCCGGGTCCGCGCCCTCGTCAAAGACGGACTTCAGCGCGGTGTCCATCGGCGCCCAGTAGGCTCCCATCTCCGGGATGACCGGGAAGGCGGTACCCAGGGCAAAGGCCTCCATCGCCTGCTTCATCAGCGGGTCGGTGACCTCCACGCCCTTCACCGCCGGAATGTGCGCGGCCTTCTTCGGGTCGGCCAGCAGCGCCTGGGCCTTGGGGGAGAGGAAGAACTGGATGAACGCCAGCGCGGCCTTCTGGTCGTCCCCGGTTACGTTTGCGCTCAGGTAGATGTTCTCGGTCTGGACGTACCCGGAGAGATGGCCATCCTTATAGGCTGGCCAGGGGTCAATCGCCAGATTCTCGGCGCCGAGGGCCTCCACCAGCCCGCCCATGTTCCAGGTTCCGTCAATGATGATGCCCGCCTTACCGGCCTTGAAGAGATTGACATCGTTGTCGGTGTAGTACTCGGTTGGGCCGGCTTCCTTGAAGGAGACCAGGAGGTTCACCCATTCCACGCCCTTCTCGTTGTTGAAGGCGGGGTCGCCATTGGGCTCCATCAGTTTGCCGCCGATGCCGTGGAGATGGGCGGCGGAGAAGAAGAAGCCGTACTCCAGATCCGCACCGACTACATCCCCCTGAGTCGCGGCCTTCGCCGCGGCCACCAGGTCCTCCCAGGTCCTGGGAGCCTCGGGGATGATGGCCTTGTTGCGGTACATCACCACGCCCTTAATGGTCTGGGGCAGGCCAATGAGAGCGCCCTTATACTGGACTGCGCCCAGGGCCGCCTCATTGATGGTGGCCAGGAATTCCGGGGAGAGGTGAGGCGTGAGGTCTGCCACCAGGCCAGCGTCATAGAAGGCGGGACCCCAGTCGGCCGCACCGATGAGGACGGCCGGGCCACCGCCGGTGGATGCGGCGGTTTCAAATTTGCCCCGCAGGTCGTCAAAGGGCACATAGAGGATGTCAAACTTCACATCCGGATACTCCGCCTGGAAGGCCGCGATGACTTCGTTGAGGCTGGCGATCTCGTTCTCTTTCCAGGCGTGCCACAGAGAGACGGTGCCCTTCAGCGTGGGGGCAGGCGGAACCGTCGGCGCCTCCGTCGGCTTCGCCGGAGGCTGGGTCGGCTGGGCCGGCGGCTGGGTCGGAGTCGGGGTGGCCTTCGGGCCGCACGCGCTCAGCACGAACGCGGCCACCAGCACGACGCTCAGTACGAGCCAGAGGGTCTTCTTCATTTTGCAATCCTCCTGCAATTTGAGATTGGGTAAGATTTGGGCAGAACTGGATACAGCAACGAATCGGTGGACTCACGTTTCACGTTTCACGTTTCACGTTTCACGATTCACGTTTCCCTTTCCCAGGCATCCCTCCTTTCTGCGCCCCGTCCTTCTGAAGGGGCGGGAGTGGGGCATGGTCACATCCGGCACGGCACCTCGCAGATGACCGAGATGAACTCCGCCGTCCGGCGGACCAGCGCCTCAATGGGCATCGGGTCCGAAAAGGTCTTCTCAAACATCGCCTGCAACTGGCGGGAGACTTTGACGTATTCCGGGATGGATGGGCGGGCCCGGCCCAGGGGGATGGTCTCCGAGACCCATGCCAGCAACGGCGTGCCGTTCGGAGAGACCATCTGATTGAAAGAGGGGTTGGGCAAAATCTGGAGCATCTCCCGGTACCGGGTGCCGATCCGGGTCGGGTCGGTAGCAAACCGCAGCACCTCCATCACCCGCTGGGGGCAGGCACTCTGGCGCAGGACCACATAGGAAGTCCCGCCGATCGTCGGGGCCGGCCGCCCACCGGGGGCCGCGGGGGGCAGGATATACCCCACCCGTTCCCCAAACTCTCCGTCCTCCCAGCCGCTGATGTGTCGGATCAGGTCGGCCTCGTAACTTCCGCCCAGGGCCATCACCGCCCTGCCGCTGGCGAAGAGCCGGAAGGCCGTGTCTTCCCGATACCGGACGATTTCCGCCGGCACAGCCCCATAGGTAGCCACCAGGTCCCGCAGGAACTGGAGCGCCCGGTGGGTCGCCGGGCTGTCCAGGACTACCTCCCCGCTCTCCATCACTTCCCCTCCGGCCGACCAGATAAAGGGCATCAGCGTATAGACCGTTGCCTCGCCGCCCGCGAGGCCGCCGGGGAAGACCAGCGGATAGGTATAGCCGTACCGGGCCCGGACCTGAGGCCGAAGAAAATGGCGGGCCGCCTGGAGCAACTCATCCCAATCGCGAGGAGGCACCAGGCCTTCCTGCTCAAACCAATCCCGGCGGTACCAGAGCAGGGCGATGTCTGCCTTCACCGGCAGGCCATACAGTTTGCCCCGATAGGAGTTGGCCTGTACAAAGGCCGGGTAGAGGTCTTTACCCAGGGCGACGGAGCGTTCGGGAGAACTCAGGTCTTCCAGAGGGTAGAGAAACCCCGCCCGCGCCAGCCCGGCCACCCAGACGCAGTCCACCATCGCCGCGTCGGGAGCCATGCCGCTTCCGACCGCCGCGCTCAGCAGGTCGTAAAAACGGGTGTGGCTGACGACCTCAACCTGGAAGGAAATCTCCTCACGGGGGTGGATCTCATTCCACGCGCTGCGAACGTACTCCAGCAACTCCGACCACCGAAGGTCGGAACACATCAGACGAATGGGGGTGCTGGAAGGAGCAGAACGGGGACACTGTTCGCTGACAAAGGTGCCGGCCCCCGGACGACGGACCAGGACGCCTTCATACTCCAGTTCTTTCAGAGCCTGGCGCACCGGAGACCGACTGATGCCGTAAAGCCGACAGAGTTCGTGCTCGGTGGGAATCCGGTCTCCCGGCTTCCACAGGCCGCTCTCTATCTGCTCCCGGATCATGGTTTTGAGCTGGTGATAGAGAGGAACCGGGGAGTTCCGCTCAATTCTTCCCATTTTGGTCCCCGTTTGGTATGCTGGTATAATGTTACACCAAAGTTTCGGTTTTGTCAAGTCCAGCGCCCGGATCGCGCGCTTGACAAATGCCCGCTTTGGATTACAATATCCTGCCAGAAGCGGGGTTGAGCCCGCTTTTTTGTTGCACAAACCGGCGCTGATGAGAGGGAGGAACGGGATGCAGACAGATCTGACCTTGAACGCCGAAATCCGAACCGTTGTGGGCAAGAAGACGAAGCGGCTGCGAGCCCAGGGCTGGATCCCCGCCGTCCTCTACGGTCCGGGAGTGGAGAACCGCCTGCTCCAGATCCCCGCCGGGGAGGCTGAAGCCGTCCTCGCGCGGGCCGGAACCAGCCACCTGATCACGATGAACATCCGCGGCGACAAGAGCCCTGTCCAGGTCCTGCTCAAAGGCTTCCAGCGGGACCCCATCCGCCGAAACCTGCTCCATATGGACCTTTATCAGGTTGCGATGGACAAGCCTATCACCGTGGAGGTGCCCATCGTGCTGGTTGGCTCCTCGCCCGTTCTGGAGCGCAGGGAGGGCATCCTGCTGCAGGGCAAACAGACGCTGGAGATTGAGTGTCTCCCGAAGGACCTGATAGAGGCGGTGGAGGTGGACCTGAGCGTCCTGACGGAGGTGGACCAGCAGATCACCGTGGCCGACCTGGCCCTTCCGCCCACGATCCGGGTTCTGGACAACCCCGAAGAGATGATCGTGCGGGTCAGCCCGCTGGAAGAGGAAGAGGAGGTGGTGGAGGAAGCCCCGACTGCTGCGGAGCCGGAACTGATCCGCCGGCGGAAGGAAGAAGAGGAGGAGGAAGAATAACGGTCTCTTCGGCCAGCCGGCCGTTCTCTGGGAAGGTCACCGCTCCTCTGGCTCCTGGCCGCGTGGGAGATAAAGTTTGTGCGGCGGCTTCGCTGCCGCACAAATCTGTCTTTTTCCTTCCCCTCGGGCATCAGGTTGTCCAAGTGTTGCCCAGAGCACCTCGCCGGGAAATTGAGATGCACCCTGCAGGAACGGCCGGTTGCATTTCTGCGTGGTTGTGGTATAATAAAAGGTGCAGGGGCGGTTAGCTCAGATGGCCAGAGCGCCACGTTGACATCGTGGAGGTCACAGGTTCAAGTCCTGTACCGCCCACAAACCGGCTGGATGTTTCCAGCCGGTTTGTTGTTCCACCTCCATCTACCCTTTGCTGGAGCAGCCGATGGACGAAGTCGCCCTGCTGCGGGCCATCCTGGACAGCCTGGACACACCCATCCTGTTCGCCGATACCGATCACGTCATCCGCTACATGAATCGGGCGGCGGCAGCCCACTATTCGGGCGGAACGGCCCTCCTGGGTCGCTCCCTCCTGGAATGCCACAACCCGCGCTCCCGGGAGATCATCCTGGAAATTCTGGGGGAACTGGAGGCCGGGGCGGAGGAGCGCCTCATCTCGGAGAACGAGCAGCGGCGGGTCTATATGCGTGCGGTTCGGGATACGGAGGGCCGCCTGCTGGGCTACTACGAGCGGTACGAGCGCAAGACCTAACGCGGGTGGTTCCTGCGGCACAGGGTGAATCTTGCGCTGCGCCTTTCCCCTGGGGATGAGCAAATCCGGACTTTGGACAAACGGAAAGGGCCAGGGAGAGCGCCTTACCCATGCTACATATGTGGGCTTTATCCATTTGCCGATGCCCATATATATGGGTAGCCTGTAGGCCGAAATGAAATTTCGGCTTACATCTGTATGGGTGGCCTGTAGGCTGAAATGAATTTCGGCTTACATCCATATGGGTGGCCCGTAGGCCGAAATGAAATTTCGGCTTACATCCATATGGGTGGCCTGTAGGCTGAAATGAATTTCGGCTTACATCCATATGGGTGGCCTGTAGGCTGAAATGAATTTCGGCTTACATCCA
>DAOUBO010000019.1:0-4651 GCA_034432695.1 Anaerolineae bacterium
CTGGGCCGAAGCCCACCCGCCGATTGTAGGCCCGCTCCAGCCGGATGGTCTCTTCGCCGAGGCGGATCAGAATGTCGTCCCCCACGTCCCACCCGTGGATGGCATTGAGGAGCGCAGGGAGAACTCCGGGATCGGTGGAGATACCGAACCCGGCGAAGATGCAGACGCCAAGGGTATCGTACCCCGCCATCGCCACCTGGGCCCGTCGAGAGACGGCGGCCTGTCCCTCGGGTTTGAGGTGGTCAATTTTCGCCCGGATGGTCAGCCCGGCGGTGTGGTCAGCGCCCTGGGGGGAGGTCGCATAGGTGACGCCGGTCCCCTTGATGGCGCGGGGATCATAGGCGGCGATGGCCTGTCCCTTGACCACCGGGACCTGAAGGACGCCGAAGGCCTGGCCGGTGAAGGCCGCGCCGTTGCCCAGGATGCGGCCCAGCGGCGTGCCTTGCCGGATTTCGTCCATCAGCCGGAGGGCGGCCTCTCCGTCGCCGAAGGACCAGACGCCGCCTCGCGCCGCGACGCCCAGCGCCGCGCCGACTTCAATCGTGTCTACCCCGATGTCGTTGGCATGCCAGTTGAGCCGGGCGATGGTGTCCAGGTCGTCCAGGCCCAGGTTGGAGCCCATCAGCGCGATGGTCTCGTACTCCAGCGGCGAGACGATGGGGCGTCCATCCCGGTCTGGAACGACGTTGGAGCAGCGGATGATGCAGCCGGGCATACAGGCGTGGGAGGGGTCTCCTGCGCCGCCGCGTTCCAGGATGAGGGCCCGCAGCGCCTCACCGCCGATGGCATCGGCTCTTTCAAACTGGCCCTGAGAGAAGCCACGGGTGGGGAGGCCGCCGTAGGCGTTACACATCGCGACCATCGCGGCGGTCCCGTAGTCGTGGTAGGTCTGGGTCTGGGGGTGGGCCTGGAGGGCCCGGATGTACCGTGCCCGGAGTTCCCGGAGGGCCTGGGGGTCGGTGGGGGGCAGCGCGGAGCCGCCCTCTGCGTCCACAACGATGGCTTTCAGGCCTTTGGAGCCCATCAGGGCGCCCACGCCGCCCCGGGCGCTGGCCCGCCCGGGGATACCATCGGCGTCCAGGTGGAGGACGGCCGCAGCGCGCTGCTGGCGCTCGCCGGCGGGGCCGATGATCGCTGGGGCGATCTTTCCCCCGTACCCCTCCAGGAGTCGCCCGGCCGTCTCGTAGACGCCCCGACCGACCAGGTCGTCCGCCGGGTCCAGGCGGACGCCGTCGGCGCTCACATGGAGGACCCACCAGCCCTCATTGGCCCGGTCCTCCAGGATCAGGGCCCGTATGCCCAGGCGGGTAAGGGCTATGGCGGTTCGTCCCCCGGCATTGGCTTCCTTAACGGCCCCGGTCAGCGGGCCTTTCCCGCCCACGGAAACGCGGTCGCAACTGGAGAGCAGGTGGCCGCTCAGAAGACCCGGTGCGAGGATGAGTTTGTTGGCGGGTCCCACGGGGTCGGCGGACGGCGGGACTTCGTCCAGAACGATGCGGGCGATCAGGCCGCGTCCGCCCAGCCGTTGCCAGGTCTGGGGGGGAGGCTCCCGCTGGAGGGTGCGGGTCTTCAGGTTCACGCGCCAGATTTCGGAGGGCATGGGGCATAAGGGGCGGCTACGGGAGCCGGGGCAGCCGCAGGACCCGTCCGACCAGGCCGATGAGCCAGCGGAGAAACCGCTGGCGGGGCGTGGGTCGCTCCAGCAACTCCAGGCCGGCCTGGTAGGTCGCCAGTGCACCCCATCGGTCGCCGGACCTCCACATCTGGACGGCCAGTGCCAGGAGGGTCTGGGCCCGGAGTTGCCGGTCGCCCAGTTCGGCGAAGAGGTCGGCGGCCTGGCGGAGGTACTCCTGGGCCCGGAGAGCGTCGCCCCGGCTGGCCAGGAGGCTCCCCATGTTTCCCAGGGCCTGAGCCTCCCGGTGCCGGTCTCCCAGGCGGGAGAAGGTCGCCCGGGCTTCCTCCAGTGCTGCCCGGGCCTCCTCCCACCGGCGGAGCAGGCGGTAGACGACGCCCTGGTTGTTGAGCATCTCCGCCGCTTCTACCTCATCGCCTTCTATGGCGAAGAGTTCCTGGGCCTGCCCGAATCGCCGAAGGGCCTCCTCGTACAGCCCTTCCTGAAACAGGCGGATGCCCTCGTCCTTCAGACGTCGGGCTTCTTCCAGGCTCATTTTTCTTCCTCGGAGGCGACGAAGGCCTCGTAGGCCGCGGCGTCCATCAGTTCGTCAAACTCAGCAGGGTTGGAGGGGCGGAAACGGATCATCCAGCCCGCGCCGTAGGGGTCCTGGTTGACCAGTTCGGGCTTATCCTGGAGTTCTTCGTTGATGGCGGTAATTTCGCCGCCCATCGGCATATACAGGTCGGAGGCGGCCTTTACCGACTCCACCACGCCGAAGGTGTCCCCGCGAGCGAGGGTGTCGCCCACCTCCGGTAATTCCACGTAGACGATGTCGGAAAGGGATTCCTGGGCATGGTCCGAGATGCCGCAGACGATCTCGTCTCCATCCCAGCGGGCCCATTCGTGGGTTCTGGAGTAACGGGCGTTAGGGTCCAGTTTCATCGGTGTCCTCCTGGAAGTGAGATGCGAAGTGTTGAGCAATCGTCTCTATCACTTGATTGGCCAGCCTGGAAGCCACTGCGGCCTCTTCCGGGTCTGTGTAGAACCGGGAGGGCACTCCTCCCGGGAGTCCGTTCGGGTACCGGGTGGGAATGTAATACTGATCCAGCCGGGCGGCCGGGCGCAGGGCTTCCAGAGCGGGGTCCAACCTGGAAGCGGCTTCCACCAATTCCCAGATGGAGTGCGTCCAGAATACCCGCCGGTCGTCCGTGTGGGCGTACAGAAAGGCTTTCAGAGCCTTTTCGGCTGCCTGCTGAAAGTGAAAGAGGGCCAGGTAGAAGCGACCCCGCTCCCGCAGGTCTTCGGCGTCGGCGTATTCATCTATGGCCTGGATCAACCAGCGCCGGGCTTCAGCGAGGGAGTCTCTCATACACGACCTTTCCCGTACGCAGGGCGTGGCGGACGAGCCGGCTGGAGCGCTGCATCTCCTGGAATTCCTGCTCGCTGTACGGGAAGAAATCCACCGCAACATGGCGGTCAATTTCCGCGTACAGACGGCGGGACCAGTAGGCAAAGCCCTGTTCCCCCGGCATGACGACCAGGAAGTCCAGGTCGCTGAACGGATTTACGTTGCCGGTTGCCGCCGAGCCAAAGAGGACGACCTTCTGTGCGCCCATCTCGCGCAACTGGGCGACGATGTGGGCGACCTCTCTTTCCAGCAGGGCGCGCCGCTCCTCTTTCTCGGCCAGCCAGCGGGGGAGATCCAGCCGGGTCTCTCCGTTCACGTTTCCTCTTCAGTACCCTGCCTGCTTGTCCACCACGTTCTGGAGCGGCTCGCCGGCGACGTACCGGCGCAGGTTCTCCAGGAAGAGTTCTATCTCCCGCTCCTCCACGTGGGGCGAACTCCAGGAGTTGTGCGGGGTGATGAGGACGTTGGGCATCTCCCAGAGGGGGCTCTCCGGGGGCAGGGGCTCCTGGGCGAAGACGTCCAGGCAGGCCCCGCCGATGTGGCCCTCCCGCAGCGCCTCTATCAGGGCCTCCTCGTCCACGATGGCCCCGCGGGAGATGTTGATGAGCCAGGCGTCGGGCTTCATCGCCGCCAGTTCGGCCCGCCCGATGAGCCCCCGGGTCTCTTCCGTCAGCGGCAGCGCGATGACGACGAAGTCGGAGCGGGCCAGGAGGTCGTGGAGGCGGTCCGGAGGCAGAACCTCATCGGCGACGTCGCTGGGGGCGGGGCGGCGCCGGAGGCCCAGGACCCGCATTCCGAAGGCCCGGCAGAGCCGGGCGACCTCCGCCCCGATGTCTCCCAGGCCAATGATGCCCACCGTCAGGCCCCGGAGTTCCCGCAGGGGGAGTTTCTGCCAGCGGTGTTCCCGTTGCTGGGCCAGGAACTCCGGTAGCCGTTTGACCACCGCCAGCATACAGGCAAGGACAGTCTCGGCGATGGGGACGTTGAAGACGCCGCTGGCGTTGGTCAGGATGATGTCCGAGTCCCGGAGTTCCGGGAAGAGGATGTGGTCCACGCCCGCGCTGGCGGTATGCATCCAGCGCAGGCCAGGGGTGGCGATCAACCGGCGGGTTGCTTCGGGGCTCAGCCCCCACCGAAAGAAAAGGACCTCCGCGTTCGTGGGGTCGCCCCGGGGCGTGCCGTCCGGCCCAACGGGGATCATCTCGCAATCCGGAGCGATGCGACAGATGGCCTCGCGGAGGCGATCCACCATCTCTTCGGGAAGGAGCAACTTCATCGCTGTCAACCTCTTTGGGGGTGAAGTGGGCGGTACAGGACTTGAACCTGTGGCCTCCTCCTTGTAAGGGAGGCGCTCTGACCTGCTGAGCTAACCGCCCGGTTGTATAATCATATCACGTTTTGTAGAGAAGTCAACCGAAATTGGCATTTTAGCGGCATTTGTGGTACAATATTTTCTTGCGCCGGGCCTTTTCCAGGCCGCAGGGCGGATTCCAGACCCGATCGTGGGAGATTAAGGAACATGGTTGTGAAGCACAAAATCAGCGTGCCGGAATGGCTGGAAGCCCGAGCGGAAGTCTCGCGGGCCCTCCCGGGGGCCGGCTCCCGGCCGGGGCCGGGCGTGGGCCCCC
>DAOUBO010000020.1:0-7470 GCA_034432695.1 Anaerolineae bacterium
AACCCCCTCTACACCAACATGTGGTTCTCCTCCATCACCCAGCAGATCTGGAACTGCTGGGCCTGGGACTTTGACGACCAGAACAACCCCCACCCGGTCCTGGTCAAGGAGATGCCCAGCGTGGAGAACGGCGGCATCTCGGCCGACGGTCGGGTCATCACCCTGAAACTGCGGGACGACATCGTCTGGTCGGACGGAGAGCCCATCACCTCCGAGGACTTCGTCTTCACCTACGAGATGGTGATGAACCCCAAAAACACCGTCGCCTCCACCTTCCCGTACGACAAACTGGAGAAGGTGGAAGCGCCCGACGCCCGCACGGTGGTGATGACCTTTAAGGAGCCCTTCGCCGCCTGGCAGGCCACCCTCTGGCACGGCCTGCTTCCGGCCCACGTCCTGCGCCCCGTCTTTGAGAAGGAAGGGACCATTGACAACGCCGAATGGAACCGCAAGCCCACCGTTGGCTGTGGCCCCTTCGTCTTCAAGGAATGGGAGTCCGGCTCCTACCTCCGCTTCGTCGCCAACGAGAAGTACTGGCTGGGCCGCCCCAGGATTGACGAAATCTTCATCCGGATCGTCCCCGACGACGCCTCCCAGGTGGCGGCGCTGAAGGCTGGCGATGGCGACCTGGGCACCTTCATCGCCTACTCGGACATCCCCACCCTGGAGCAGGCCGGCGTCCAGATGGTCAAGGTCTTCTCCGGCTACAACGAGGGCTGGTACTTCTACCTCCATCCGGAGAAAGGGCATCCAGCGCTCAAGGATGTCCGGGTCCGGCAGGCCATCGCGCTGGCCTTTGACCGCTTCTCCATTTGCAAGGACCTCCTGCTGGGCCTGACCAAACCTCCGGCGACCTACTGGGCCAACACCCCCTGGCAGGACCCGACGCTGGAGCCCTGGCCCTACGACCCGGAGCGGGCCAAGCAACTGCTGGACGAGGCCGGCTGGAAGGACACCAACGGCGACGGCGTCCGGGATAAGGACGGCGTGGAACTGGTGCTGACCCTGGGCACCACGACCCGCGAGATTCGCCGGGACGTCCAGGCGGTGGCCCAGCAGCAACTGGCCCAGGTGGGCATCAAACTGGAACTGGCCAACGCCGAAGCGGACATCTTCTTTGGCAGTTACGGCGAGGGCGGCCCCTGCGCGACGGGCCAGTACGACATCTTTGAATACTCCACCGTCACCAACTACCCCGACCCGGATACCGCCGACTGGCTCTGCAGCGAAATCCCCAGCGACGAGAACCCTGCCGGCGTCAACTGGCAGTCCGTCTGCGATGAGGAACTGGACGCGCTCTTCAAACTGCAGGCCACCCAGGTGGACCCCGCCGAGCGGCAGCGGGCCTTTCACAAGATCACCCGCCTCATCTACGAGAAGGTCTACTGGCTGGGCGTCTGGGAGGACCCGGACATCTGGGCGGTGGGCCCGCGCCTGAAGAACGTCCGCCTCTCCGGCGCGACGCCGTTCTTCAACATCGTGGAGTGGGACCTGAGCCAGTAAGAAAGCGGGAGGTGACTGTCACCTTCAAGGTGACAGTCACCTCCCCTGCTCCCGAAAGGCGATGCTGCGCTACGTCATCCGCCGGTTGCTTCAGGCCATCCCGCTGCTGTTCCTCATCAGCGTCATCCTCTTTGTGCTGATGCAGAACATGGGGGACCCGCTGGCGACGCTGGGCGGGCGGCAGGTCACCCGCTCCGCCGACCGGGAACGGCTGGCCCGCCAGCTGGGTCTGGATAAGCCCATCTACGTCCAGTACCTCTACTGGCTCATCGGCAACGACTGGACGAAGATGGACCTGGACGGCGACGGCGTTCCGGAGACGCCGGGCCGCCGCAAAGGGGTCCTGCGCGGCGACTTCGGCGTCTCCCTGGTCGCCAAGAAGCCGGTGGTGGAGGTCATCTGGGACCGTCTCCCCAACACCCTGCTCCTGATGGGTACCACCGAACTGGTCATCATCGTCGGCTCGCTGATCATCGGGATGTACTCAGCGCTGCGCCAGTACTCCTTCCTGGACCACCTGGTCACGGCGATCTCCTTCATCGGCTACTCCATGCCCATCTTCTTCGTCGCGCTGCTCTCCATGTACATCTTCTCCGTCAACTTCAAGCGCTGGGGACTGCCGTACCTGCCCACCGTCGGGATGTTTGACCCCGAGGTGGGCAAGACCCCCGGTCAGGTGGCGCTCCATATGGTCCTGCCCGTCTTCAGCCTCTCGTTCATCTACTTCGCGGCCTACAGCCGCTACATCCGCAGCGCGATGCTGGAGGTGCTGAGCCAGGACTACATCCGCACGGCCCGCGCGAAGGGTCTCCCCCGCCCGACCATCATCTTTATCCACGCGCTGAAGAACGCCTCGCTGCCCATCGTGACCGTCGTCGGGCTGGACCTGCCCTTCCTGCTGGCGGGGGCCATTGTCACGGAGCGGATTTTCGCCTGGCCGGGGATGGGCCGCCTGTTCATAGACCACGTCTCCCGGGGCGACACGCCGGTGGTGATGGGCATCCTGATGATGATCGCCGTCGCCGTGGTGGTCTTCCAGATTCTCACCGACATTGTCTACGCCTGGCTGGACCCCCGGATTCGCTACAACTGACGGTATAAAGTTGTACGCCGCAGCGCCAGCACGCTGCGGCGTACAACAAGGCCCCTCTTACTCCTCCTCGCCCACCCAGAGGTGATCCCGCAGAACCGTTCGGCGCGGCCGGACGGTTAACCGGCGAGATTGCCCGCGCCGGGAAGGCTCCCCCAACTCCAGGACAAGGGGCTGCCCTCCGCTGCCGTTGCCATCCAGCATAGACGGGTGGACATAACACACGTTGGGGTATCGCCCGAACTTCTCCGCGTACCTTTTAGCCGCCCTTTCCACCTTCTCCTTCAACCCCCGATGGGGGTCATCGTCAAACCACAACAGTCCGACCATCTTTCACCCCCACTCCGCCGGCCACCCTTACTCTTCCCCAACGACGACAAACTCCCTGGGGACCGACGGCCCATAAGCGGCCGGGGGATACATCATCCCCGCCTGGGGCTGAGACGGCGCCTGGGCGGCGGTCATCGGCAACGGCGGCTGCACGACCACCACCGGCGGATACGGCCCCCCGTAGGGCGTCCGCTGCTCCTGCTTTCGCCGCGTCACCCACACGATCAGCAGGCTCGGCGGGATGCTCGCTGCGCCCCCGCATCCCCCCCCAGCCAGCACCGCCATCGCCTGTTCGCTCAGCCGCTGCCCCACCATTACCGCCAGCGTCAGCCCAAAGGCCGCCGTGAAGATCAGCAGCACCGCCCCCAGCCGCTTCGCCACCCGACTCTCCGGCGAAACCGGTCGGGGACCGTAGTCCATCCCGTATCCATAACCGTGTGGCATTCCCTGCAATCCGTCCATCGGCCCCTCCGTCGTGCATGCTCTCTTATCGGACCGGCAACGGACGCGCCGACCAGTCCATCGGCGCGCCGACCTGCCGTTCTGCCCGCGCCTCAGCGGCCGTTCCGATCCTCCGACTCCGAATCTCCATCACCAGCGGGGACACCTCCTCCGGGGCCACGTAGGCCGCCTGGAAGCGGTGCAACTTCCCCTCCGCCACGGCGATGAAATCCCCCTTCCCCATCAGCCGCTCCGCGCCGGTCCCTCGCCATCCGGAGGCCACCTTCGCGTCCTCCGGGCTTGCCACCTTCCCCACCAGCCGCACCGGGAAATTGGCTTTGACCAGACTCCCGATAACCGCGGCCGTCGGCTTCTGGGTGGCGGCGACCACGTGGCCGCCGGCCTCCCGCCCCCGCTGGAGAAGGCGCGTCAGCGGCCGCTCCGCCTCCGCCCCTGCCACCATCAACAGATCCGCCAGTTCGTCTATGACCAGGATGCAGAGGTACGGAGAACAGGCCGATGGAGAATTCCGGGCCTGCGCTTCCATCAGCCGAACGGCGCTGTTCAGGGCCTCCACGGCCTCGGCCGGGTCGGCGATGACAGGCCGGGCCAGGTGGGGGAGCGGCTCCAGGTCCCGAAAGGCGCTCCCCTTGGGGTCAATCAGAACCAGCCGCAGGGTTTGCGCCGGGTTGAAGTAGGCCAGGGAAAGCACAAGCGTTCGCAGAAGGGCAGTCTTGCCGCTTCCGGTGGTGCCGGCCACCAGGATATGGGCGACGTTGGGGGAGGGGAGACGGATGAGGAGCGGCGCGCCGTCGTCGGCGATGCCCAGCAGGGCGGTGGCGGGCGGGACATTGTGCATCCCCCGCAGGAGAGGGATCAGCCGGACCGGTCGGGGGTCTTCCCGCGGGACCTCCACAGCGATGACGGCGCCCCTGCGGGCAACACGGACGGAGGGGGCATCCAGAGCGGCGGCCAGTTCCTCCGCCAATCCGGTGATGGCTCCGATGCGGGCGCCGATGGCAGGAAGAACATCGTAGCGGATCCAGCGGGGGGTGACCGTCCCGCCGGTGACGCGGGCAGGAATCCGGTGCTGGGCCAGCACCGCCTCAATCCGATCCGCCTGGAATTCCAGCATCCTGCGCATAGAGCCTCCCGGATTAGAACATATGTTCTGTCGCCCCTATCATACGAGAGAACGGGAACCCTGTCAAGGGAGATAATGCCGGATTTATCCGTGGGTTTATCCCAAATTCCGGCCACCGAGCCCGCTTTTCATATCTTCTCCATCGGGCGATGGATGGCGGAGTGCAGAAAGTCCGACCGGAAGCAGGTTTCCCGTTTTGTGTTATAATATCCCCGGACTGCCCGGCGCACGGAAGGGAGCCTTCCGGTCCGCTTGTGCTGGCCCTCACATCCCTAAGTTCAAGGAGGCACAGGAAATGCGCCTGATCCCCCGCAAAATGTTTTTCACGCGTGGGATGGGGGTACACAAACAACAACTGACCAGTTTTGAGATGGCCCTGCGGGAGGCCGGCATCGCCCAGTTCAACCTGGTACGGGTTTCCTCCATCTTCCCGCCCTACTGCCAGGTGGTCACACGGGAGGAAGGGCTGGCCCTCCTGCAGCCCGGCGAGGTGGTCTTCGTCGTTCTGGCCGAAATGTCCACCAACGAGCCGGGGCGGCGCATCGCGGCCGCCGTCGGAATGGCTCGCCCCGCTGACCCCAACAAATACGGCTATCTCTCCGAACATCACGCCTTCGGCCAGACGGAACAGGAAGCCGCCGACTTCGCGGAGGACCTGGCCGCGACGATGCTGGCCACCACCCTGGGCATCCCCTTTGACCCCGACCGGGATTACAACGAGCGCAAACAGCAGTACGCGATGGGCGGGGAGATCGTGGATTCCACCAGCATCGCCATGGCGGCAACCGCCGCGCCGGGCGGCGTCTGGACCACTGTCGTCGCCGCCGCCGTGCTGATTTAGAGAAAGTGTATGCCGGAGAATTTCCTCGGCCTCCCGGAGCCTTTCTGCCTCTTTGAGCACGCACGGGTCCTGGTCCTGCCGCTCCCCCTGGAGGCCACCGTCACCTACGGGCGAGGCGCCCGGAACGGCCCTGCAGCCATCCTGGACGCCTCGCAGCAGGTGGAACTCTACGACCGGGAGTTCGGGCGAGAGGTTGTGCTGGAATACGGCGTCCACACCCTCCTGCCCCTCCCCCTCCCGGAGGACGCGGCCGAGGCGGTGGAGGTCATCGCGGCGAGTGCGGCCCGCTGGGCTGCCACCGGCAGGTTCCTGGTCGGCCTGGGCGGCGAGCACACGGTGACCGTCGGGCTGGTGCGGGGGTTGCTTCGGGCCCTGGGCGGCCCGTTGACCGTGGTCCAGATAGACGCCCACGCCGACCTCCGGGCCGAGTACGAAGGCACCCCTTACAGCCACGCATGCACCACTCGCCGCCTGCTGGATACCCCCGGTGTGGAGCAGGTCCTGATCGTTGGCGTCCGCTCCGTCTGTCTGGAGGAGGTGGACTTCGCGGCCGCCCACCCGGACCGGGTCCGCATCTGGTATGCCGACGAGGTCCACCGCGGAGGATGGTCAGAGGAACTCGCCGCGCGCGTCCGGGGGCGCCGCACCTACCTGAGCATAGACGTGGATGGGCTGGACCCCTCCGTCATCCCCGCGACGGGGACGCCGGAGCCCGACGGCCTGACCTGGGCCGAGGCGCTGGAGGTCCTCCGGGTGACAGCCCGCGAGGCCCGCACGGTGGTCGGGATGGACTGTGTGGAACTGGCGCCCACGCCCGGCCTCCATATGGCTGAGTTCGCGGCCGCCAAATTGGTCTACAAGGCCCTCTCGTATGTGCAGGCGGGGCGGTAGATCGTAAAGGGCTGGGCGGGTCGGGCCGCCGCCTCGGAGCCGACCCCGGTCGCCCGCCGTGGGCCTCTGGCCTGGGGCGCAAAATTCACATTTTGCAAAACACACGAGATAGGGTAAACGGGATGGAGAGACGATCCGACCGCAGGGCCCGCGCGTTCTCCTGGCTTCTGGCCCTGGCCCTTCCCATCTTCGCTATCTGGCAGGCACTGGCATATCCGATAGAAGAGCACGCGGTGGACGCGGCCCTTTTCCACGTCTACCGGGCCGTCGTCTTCTCCGCCGCGCTGGCCGATGGGCAGATCTACCCTCGCTGGGTCCCGGCCGTCAACGGCGGCCTGGGCGGGCCCATCTTCACCTTCTACTCGCCCCTCATCTACCTGGCGATGACCGTTCTCCACGCGCTGGGGATCCCCTTTGCGCTGACATGGCGGGCCGTCGTCGCCCTGACCTTTCTGGCGGCGGCGGCGGGGATGTTCGGGCTGGGGTTATCCCTCTTCCGCCGCGCCGACGCGGCGCTGGCCAGCGCGGCCATCTACACCTACGCCCCCTATCTGCTGAAGGACCTCTTTGAGCGGGGCTCCCCTCAGGGAACGGCCATCGCGCTGCTGCCCTGGAGCCTGTGGGCGCTTGCGGCGCTGGCGGAGCGGCCCGACGGCCTGCGCCTGACGCTGGCCGCCATCGGATGGGCTGCGCTCATCCTCACCCACAACGCCACTGCTCTCCTGGTTCTGCCTGTCGTTGCCCTCTTTCTCCTGTTCCTGGCCGCGCGGAACAGCCTGCGAGGGCTGCTGCTGGCCCTCGTCGCCCTGGCGGCGGGCCTGGCGCTGGCAGCCTTCTTTATCCTGCCCTTTATGGCCGAACGGTCGGCCCTCCAGCTCCAGAACGCGTCTGCGTTCCAGTGGACCTCCCTGGCCACCGGATCGCTCCCGCTGACGGCGTTCTTCGGCCCCCTGCCCATCTTTGACATCGGGCGAGCCAACAACACCATCGGCAACGACCTGGGATGGCTTACGGTGCTGTTCCTTCCCACCGGGCTGGCCCTCGGCATCTCGCTGGCCCGGAGCCGCCGGACGGCGCTGGCCCTCTGGGTCGGCGGACTGGCCCTCTGGAGTCTCCTCGCCCTCTGGCTGCAAACGCCCCTGGCTACCCCCCTCTGGGAGAGGCTGGAGGCCGTGAGCGTGGTGGCCTACCTGAACTTCCGCTGGCGGCTGCTCTGCACCGTCGAGCTGG
>DAOUBO010000021.1:0-2463 GCA_034432695.1 Anaerolineae bacterium
CCACGCCCCACCAGCGTGGTGCCCCCGCCGGCCGTGCAGTGCCACCGCGTCCGTCGCCACCGCCGACGCCGCGACCCGGATGACGGGCTTCCCGCTCCCCCGGACCCAGTCGGCGGGCGCCAGCACCACCGCCGCCGCGCCGTCTGCCACCGGCGAGGAGTCCAGCAGGTTGATGGGGTCGGCGATCATCCGGGCCTTCGCATAGGTCTCCGGCGTCACTTTCATATGGAACATCGCGTACGGGTTGTTCATCCCGTTGGCGTGTGCGTTGACGGTGAAGGGCGCGAAGTCCTCTTTCCTGTAGCCGTACTCGTACATATACCGGCGCATCAGCAGCGCGTTGAGGGCGACGAAGGTGAGGCCGTGGGCCACCTCGTGGTCGGCGTCCGCGGCCATGGCCAGCGCGGCGGTCGCCTCCGGGCCCGTGGCGTCGGTCATCTTCTCCACGCCGACGACCAGGACGACGTCCGCCAGCCCCCCGGCGACGGCGACGTAGCCCAGCCGGAGCGCGGCCGCGCCGGACCCGCAGGCCGCCTCCACCTTGACCGCCTCCACGCCCCGCAGGCCCGCGAAGTCCGCCACCAGCGCCCCCAGATGCTCCTGCCCCGTCAGTTCGCCGCTGAGCATGTTGCCCACGTAGAGGGCGTCCACCCGCTCCACTTCGGCGTCCCGCATCGCAGCCTGGAGCGCTTCCAGCGCCAGGTGGCGCAAATCCTTCTCCCAGTGCTCCCCAACTCTGGTCTGACCGATGCCGATAATCGCGACGTCTCTCATCAGAATTCCTCACCACGAAGACACAAAGACACGAAGTTAATTTTTTAATTGTTAATTGTTAATTGTTAATTGTTAATTCCCCTTTGTGCCTTCGTGTCTTTGTGGTTTCACATCAACAGTTTGCCCCGGAAGCGGACGTAGAGGCCGTAGTCAATGACGGTGCGGCGGGCGATGTAGTCCTGGGTGGCGGGCGCGCGGCCCTGTCGCTCCAGGACCGCCTCCGTGGTCCGCAGGGAGATGGCATCGGAGCCGGCGCCGGAGCCGAAACTGACCAGCAGGATGCGCTGACCGGGCCGGGCCCCGTCCAGCACCGCTGTCAGCCCCACCAGCGCGGAGCCCGCGTAGGTGTTGCCGATCCGGTCCGCCAGCAGGCCGGCCTGAATCTGTTCCGGCCGGAATCCCAGTTGCCGGGCGACGGTCTGCGGGAACTTGACGTTGGGCTGGTGGAAGACGGCGTAGTCGTAGTCGGCGGGTGTGGTCCCCAGCGCCTCCATCAGCGCGCGGGCCGCCTCGGTGATGTGCTTGAAGTAGGCCGGCTCGCCGGTGAACCGCCCGCCGTGGGACGGGTAATGCTGGTAGGCCCGCCGCCAGAAGTCCGGCGTATCGGTCACGTAGGATAAACTCCCCTCCACGACGGCCAGCGCCTCCTCCGCCGGGCCGACGATGAAGGCCGCGCCGCCCGAGGCGGCGGTGTACTCCAGCGCGTCGCCCGGGCGGCCCTGGGCGGTGTCGGCGCCGACGGCCAGCGCGTAGCGGCCCATCCCCGAACCGACAAAGCCCAGCGCGGCCTGCAGCGCCTCCGTCCCGGCCTTGCAGGCGAACTCCCAGTCCCCGGCCTGGACGTAGGGGGTGGCCCCGATGGCCTCGGCGAGGATGGTGGAGGTCGGCTTGACCGCGTACGGGTGGGATTCGCTCCCCACCCAGACGGCGCGGATGAGGGCGGGGTCCACGTGCCCGGCCCGCGCCAGCGCGTTGCGGGCCGCCTCTATGGAGATGGTGACCACGTCCTCGTCCGGCCCCGCCACCGCCTTCTCGGTGACAGGGGTCTCCCCCTCCCCGCCCGTCCAGATGCGGGCCACCTCCGCCGCCGGAAGCCGGTAGCGGGGGATATAGGCCCCATAGCCGATGATGCCCACTGGTCTATCTGTGCGCAGCAACCTGGTTTCCATAGTTGTTCACCACGAAGACACAAAGACACGAAGAACTATTGTTAATTGTTTAATTGTTAATTTTTATTTTATGTCTTCGTGCCTCTGTGGTTCGTCTCCTCTGCGTTCTCCGCGTTCTCTGCGGTAAAGTTTCAGAATCTCCTCTGCCCGGTCGGGGCGGACGACGCCCTCGGCGACCATCCGTCGGGCGACCTCTTCTATCTCTTCGCCGACGGCGCCCGCGGCGATGGCGACCTGCCGGGCGTGCAGGGCCATGTGCCCCTTCTGGATGCCTTCCGTCGCCAGGGCCCGCAGGGCGGCCAGGTTCTGGGCCAGCCCCACCGCGGCCATGATCTCCGCCAGTTCCTGCGCGGTCCGGACGCCCAGGATTTTCAGGGCGACGCGCGCCGTCGGGTGGGCGCGGGTGGCACCGCCCACGATGCCGACGGCCAGCGGGAGTTCCAGCCGGCCCACCAGGTTGCCCTCCCCGTCCAGGCTCCAGGTGGAGAGGCTGGTGTAGCGGCCGGAGCGGGCCGCGTAG
>DAOUBO010000022.1:0-5999 GCA_034432695.1 Anaerolineae bacterium
GCCGTCGGAGGAGAAGAGCCGCCAGCCGGTGAGGTCTATGTCTGCGGCGGTGTTGTTGTAGAGTTCTATCCACTCGTGGGCGGAGTTGGCGGCGGTGCCGCCCCAGGCCACCTCGTTGATGACGACGTCGCCGGGGGCGAGGGATTGGGGAGCGAGGGCGCTCGGTGAGACGGTTCGGGAGGGGTCTGCGCTGGCTTCCTGGGCCCGGGCGGGAGGGAAACGGAGAGAGAGGGAGACAAGAGCGAGGAGGAACAGGCTCAGGAAGAGGGGAAGAGCGATTCGGGCGCGCGGGCGCATTCGGCTCCTTTCTGACAGGGTTCGGGGGAACTCCGGCGCGAGAGTTCCCTGTCGCCCGGCGGGTTCGGGCGAGAGGCGCGGAAGTCGGGTTGTCAATGGATGGGGAGGTCGTCTATGTTGAGGCCGCGCAGGAATTCATCAAACGCCGACTTCTCCTCTTCTCCCTCGGCTTCCTCGGTCAGGTCCCGGTCCGGGGTGATCCCTGCGGTTTCCATGACCTCTTCGGCGACGTAGATGGGCGCTCCCGCCCGTACGGCCAGGTTCATCGCGTCGGAGGGACGGGAGTCCACCTCTATGGTGCGGCCATTCATACTGATGACGATGCGCGCGTAGAAGGTGTCGTCCCGGAGTTCAGAGACCACGATGTACTGGACGGTCCCGCCCATCGCCTCAATGACGTTCTTCAGCAGGTCGTGGGTCAGGGGACGAGGCAGGCCGATCTGCTGGAGTTCTATGCTGAGGGCCTCGGCCTCGTACGGGCCGATCCAGATGGGCAGGTAACGATCGGAGTGCAGTTCCTTCAGGAGGACCACCCGATGCTGCGACATCAGGCTGACCTGAATCCCGGCGATTTTCACTTCAATCATTGCGAGCCTCCCGCTCAGTATCCTTGACCACCCGCAGGTGCAGGGGGTGCGGAGGGCTGCAGGCTGATCCCTGCTCGTCCTCTCCCTTGGAAGAAGGGGGTTCCCCCTGGCCCCCTTTCCTCGTTATTCTGGCTCTGCTTCTGGACGTGCCGGGCACTCCCAGAAGTGTCTGGCACCTCCGTCCGCTTTGCGGGCACACTGGCAAGAATTTGTTGTCAGAAATTCGTGCAATTCGTGGCCGTTCACACTCTGGAGGGCATCGCAGGATGCAGGATGAATCTTGCGCTACGCCGTTTGGCGGCTTTTTGCCCCCGCAGAGGCCTTTCCCATAGAAAGTGTCCGGTAGATGGGCCAAACTTCAGGGAGGGGGAGAAGGGAATGCGCAGAAGGGCCGCTTCGGGTAAGATTCTGGCGAAAGCCTCCAGGTTCAGTTTGAACTTGTCAGGAGCGTCAAAAGGTGTATAACAAAAAGGCAGAGGCGTCTCCGCCTCCGGCCTGGAGGTCAGGCTGGGGCGGCAGGATTCGAACCTGCGGATGACGGATCCAAAGTCCGTTGCCTTACCGCTTGGCTACGCCCCAGCGCCGTTTACATCTTACCACGTTTTGGGCCAAACCGCAAGCCGGGGTGTCTCTTCGGGCAGGGGGGCGGAACGTCCAGAACCTGATGACTGCAGGGGATGATAATGAAGCGCGCCGATTGGATCACCGCGGAGGGGATTCTCTATACCGACCAGTACCAGTTGACGATGGCCCAATTGTACTATCGTATGGGCCTTCACGAGAAGTGGGCTCAGTTTGACTACTTCTTCCGTTCCTATCCCAACTACGGCTCCCATCGCGCCGGCTACTGCATCAACGCGGGGCTGGAGTGGCTGATAGACTGGATGCAGGAGGTCCGGTTCCGGGAGGAGGACCTGGAATACCTGCGGGGGCAGGTGGGGCGGACGGGCCGAAGGCTCTTCGCCGACGATTTCCTGGAGTGGCTCCGGGAAAACGGCCACTTCGGGGCCCTGACGCTTCAGGCCATCCCCGAAGGGCGGGTCGTCCATCCCAACGTCCCGCTGGTGGTCGTTCAGGGGCCGCTGGCGATGGCCCAGATTCTGGAGACCTCCCTCCTCAACCACCTCAACTACCAGATCCTGATCGCCACCAAGGCCTCCCGCATCCGGGAGAGCGGCCGGGGGCGGCTGCTCCTGGAGTTCGGCCTCCGGCGCGCGCAGGACAAGGCGGCCATCGCGGGCGCGCGCGCCGCGCTCATCGGCGGCGCCGACTTCACCTCCAACGTCGGTATCTCCCATATCCTCGGGCTGCCCCCGAAGGGGACCCACGCCCACAGCATGGTCCAGGTCTTTATGGCTCTGGGCGAGGGGGAACTGGGCGCTTTCCGGGCCTATGCCGAAGTCTATCCCGACGACTGCCTGCTTCTGGTGGATACCATCAACACGCTGGAGAGCGGCATCCCCAATGCGATCCGCGTCTTTGAAGAACTGCGCCGCAAGGGCCACGAGCCGGTGGGCATCCGCCTGGATTCCGGCGACCTGGCCTATCTGAGCATCCAGGCCGCCCGTATGCTGGACGAGGCCGGCTTCCCGGACACGGTCATCGTCCTCTCCAACCAGCTGGACGAACTGACCATCTGGGAGATCATCACCCAGATTCAAAAGGAAGCGCCCCGCTACGGCGTGGATCCCGACCGTCTGATCAATCGGCTCGTCTACGGTGTGGGGACCCGGCTGATCACCTCCGAGGGAGCCCCGGCGCTGGACGGCGTCTATAAACTCGTCGCGGTTCGGGACGGTGGACAGTGGGTCCCGGCCATCAAAATTTCCGAAACGCCGGAGAAGACACTGAACCCCGGCTATAAACGGGTCTGGCGGCTCTACGACCGTCGGGGAAAGGCTACGGCCGATCTCCTCAGTCTGGAGGACGAGGACCCCCGCCAGATGGACCGCATCGTCCTCCGCCACCCTACCGACCACACGGCCTTCCGGGTCCTCTCACGGGGCGACCTGGCCGAGGTGGAGCCTCTTCTGGTGGACATCCTGCGGGAAGGGCGCCTGGTCTACGAGTTTCCGACCCTGGAGGAGATCCGTCGGCAGCGGCAGGCCGACCTGGAGCGGCTGGACGCGGGCGTCAAGCGGCTCATCAACCCCCATACCTACCACGTTTCGCTGACGGAGCGCCTCTGGAACCTGAAGCAGGAGTTGATCCGGCAGGCACACTGATGATCGTCCCGTTTCGGATCGGCGATATTTTCCGACCCAGCCGGGCGGCGCCGGACGCGCGCGTGCTCAACAATCTGCCCGGCTGCTACCCCGTGGAGAACTGGCATGCCTGCTACTGGACCGTCTCCGAGACCGGCGCGCTCCGCGAGCATGCCGTGATCCTCCAGTTGCCCCAGGGGTACGCCGCGGCCTGCGAGTCCGTGCGTGTGGGCCAGGCCGGCTGTGTCCTTCACGTCCGGCGGTGGGGTGTCGCCTGCCGCATTTCCCTCCTGGAGGCCACCGTCTTTGACCCCCTCACCATCGCAGGGCCCGACGCTCCCGACGAGACTCT
This sequence comes from Anaerolineae bacterium, assembly GCA_034432695.1. Classification (GTDB taxonomy): domain Bacteria; phylum Chloroflexota; class Anaerolineae; order B4-G1; family DUEL01; genus SpSt-77. The sequence continues at coordinate 3,441 of DAOUBO010000022.1, forward strand.
GATGGAGGTCTGCTTTGCTGCCACCCAGTTTGACCTTCCCGGTGGCTTCGTGATCGCCGATCCCGACTACCCCTTCCTGCTCTTTGACCCCGAGGGGACGCTGAAGGGCTCGTCGGTCGGCGGCATCAGCCTTCTGGGTGCCCTGGCTTTCTTTGCCTCCGGAGGTCGGGTCGCCTCGGACTTCCAGTACCTCCGGCGGGAGGCCCCTCGTCTCTATCGCCGGGCCGTCGCCGAACTGCTGGCCCTGCTGCAGGGGGAATGGGGGGAGGGAGGTGACCGTCACCTTTGAGGTGACAGTCACCTTACCTTAAAGGTGACTGTCACCTCACGATTTCCACCGCCACGCTCATTCCCAGGCCGCCGCTGACGCAGAGGGTGGCCAGGCCCAGCGCCCGGCCGTGGACGCGCAGGGCGTTGAGGAGCGTCACCAGGATGCGCGCGCCGGAGCAACCGGTGGGATGCCCCAGCGCGACCGCGCCGCCGTGGACGTTGCGGCGGGCCGGGTCCCAGGGTAACTCCCGCTCCACCGCCAGCACCTGCGCGGCGAAGGCCTCGTTCAGTTCTATCAGGTCAAAGTCGCCCAGGGTCAGCCCTGTCCGCTCCAGCAGCCGGCGGGTGGCGGGGACGGGGCCCAGCCCCATCTCCCGGGGGTGGACGGCGCCGGAGGCGAAGCCCCAAAAGCGCGCGATCGGCGAAAGCCCGTGGGCCCGGGCCCAGTCCGCGGAGGCGACGACCAGCGCGGCCGCGCCGTCGGCGATGCCCGAGGCGTTGCCGGCGGGGATAGTGCCGTCCTTTTTGAAGGCCGGTGGAATTTTCCCCAGTTTCTCCAGCGACGTGTCCGCCCGGGGGCGCTCGTCCCGCTCCACCCGCACCGTCCCCCCTTTCGGGCCGGGAGCCTCCACCGGCACGACCTCGCCCGCAAAAGCCCCGTTCTCCCATGCCGCCACCGCCTTCCGGTGGCTCTCCAGCGCGAACTGGTCCTGCTCCGCGCGGGAGATCCCGTACCGCTCCGCCAGCAGTTCCGCTGTCTCCCCCATCAGCATCTCCGCCAGGGGGCACATATAGCCGTCCCGGTACATCGCGTCCACCACCGTGTCCTCCCCCAGCCGGTAGCCCCAGCGGGCCTTCAGCAGGAGATACGGGATCTGGGACATCTGCTCCACGCCGCCGACGAGGACGGCCTGATTCTCGCCGGTGAGGATGGACTGGACCCCCAGGGTGACCGCCTTGAGGCCGCTGGCGCAGGCCTTGTTGACGGTGAAGGCCGGCCGGTCCACCGGGACGCCCGCGTGCCAGGCGACCTGCCGGGCGACATTGGGGCCGTTCCCGGCCTGGCGGGCACAGCCGAAGATGACCTCATCCACCGCGTCGGCGGGAACGCCGGCCCGCTCCAGCGCGGCCCGCGCGGCGATCGCGCCCAGATGGGCCGCGGGGACGTCCTTCAGCGCGCCGCCGAACGCCCCGATGGGCGTCCGGACGGCGGAGAGAATGACCACATCCTGAATCCGCATCATTCCTCCCTTCTTATCGCAGTATGCAGGAAGCAGGAAGCAAGAAGAAACGCTCACGTCTCTTGTCCCCGCCCCCTGCCTCTTGCCTCTTGTCTCCTGCCTCTTGTCTCCTGCCTCTTGCTTCCTGCCCCCTGCCCCTTGCGTCACGACCGATACACCCCCAGCGGGTCCAGTTCCTCCCGCAGGAGGTGCAGTTCCTCGGGCGTGGGCGGCTCCGTCTCCCTCAGGTCGGGGGAGACGCGGGGGTCCCAGCCCATCTCCGCCCGGACGTCCTCCAGCGACACCCCCGGATGGAGGCTCACCAACATCATTTCGCCCGTCCCGGGGTCAAACCGGAAGACGCACCGGTCGGTGACGACCAGTTGTGGCCCCCGGCCGGGCATCCCCAGCCGCTCCCGCTCCCCCGCGCCACCCAGGTGGCCCGGACTGGTCAGGAAATCCAGCCGCTCCACGAAGGACCGGCGGCTGAGGCGCATGATAATGAAGACCTGCTGGGCGTGGATGGCGATCTCGCAGGCGCCGCCGGAGCCGGGGAGGCGGACTCTGGGGTGGGCGTAGTCGCCGATGACGGTGGTGTTCAGATTGCCGTAGCGGTCAATCTGGGCGCCGCCCAGAAAGGCCACCTCTATCCGCCCGCCCTGGAGGTACAGGCCGAAGAGGTCGGCCATAGAGCAGACGGAGAGCGCGCCGGTAATCAGCGCCGGGTCGCCGATGGAGAGGGGGAGACGCCGGGGCCGCGCGCCATAGACCCCGCTCTCGTAGACCAGTTCCAGGTCCGGCGCAACGGTCCGCTGGGCCAGATTGCAGGCGATGTTGGGCAGCCCCACGCCCACGAAGACCGTCCGGACTCCCGCCAGCGCCCGCGCGGCGGCGACAATCATCATCTCGGAGGGGGAATAGTCGTTCATCTTCACCTCCGCGACCTGTTACACCCGCCTGTAGGTCGGATTGCTAATCCGACCCTGTCGGATTGCTAATCCGACCCTGTCGGATTGCTAATCCGACCCTGTCGGATTGCTAATCCGACCCCGTCGGATTGCCAATCCGA
>DAOUBO010000023.1:0-6259 GCA_034432695.1 Anaerolineae bacterium
CAGGGGAGAGGGGGGATTCAGGGGGGTGAGGGGAAAGAGAAAGATTGTGCGGCCCGGCGATAGACGGGCTGAAAAAACCTACACTTGTGAGGGGGCCCCCTGGCCTTGACAAACCATCCTCCCCGGATACAATTGGTTTGGAGGCGCAACGCTTCCGGAAGACTTTGCGGGAGGAGAGCCGTGGAGGACGTCTACCGCAGGCTTGCCCGAAGGCTGGATACCGTTCCCAACGGGTTTCCGGCCACCGAAAGCGGGGTGGAACTGCGCCTGCTGGCGAAACTCTTCACCCCCGAAGAGGCCACGCTGGCCGCCGAGATGCGGCTCCGCTACGAGCCCGCGGAGGCCATCGCCGCCCGCGCCGGGGTGGACTCCCAGCAGGCCTATCAGACCCTGAAGGGAATGGCTCGCAAAGGGCTCATCCGGGCCCGCCGGGGAGAGGCGGGCCTTGTTTTCGCCCTGCTCCCTTTCGTCGTCGGCATCTACGAGGAGCAGTTGCGACGAATGGACGCGGAACTGGCCGCCCTGGCGGAGGAGTACTTTCGGGAGGTCGCCGGGCGGACCATCCTGGACGCCGCCCCGCCCATCCACCGGGTCATTCCGGTACAGGAAGCCATCCCCTTTGACCTGACCGTCTTCCCCCACGAGCAGGCCGCAGCCATCGTGGAGAGCGCCCGCTCCTGGGGCGTCCGGGACTGCATCTGCCGGACCCAGCAGCGGCTGCTCGGCAGGGGCTGCGACGCCCCCGTGGACGTCTGTCTCATCCTGGCGCCGGTGGAGGGAGCCTTTGACCACGACGACATCACCCGCCCCATCACCAAGGAGGAAGCCCTGGCCCTCCTGCGCCGGGCAGAGGAAGCGGGCCTGGTCCACACAACGGGCAATTTCCGCGACCGGCACTACTACATCTGCAACTGCTGCCCCTGCTGCTGCGCCGTTCTGCGGGGGCTGACGGAGTTCGGCGTCCCCACTGCGGTGGCCAACTCCGGCTTCCGGGCTGCGGTGGATACGGAGGCCTGCCTGGGGTGCGGGGCCTGTGCCGACCGTTGCCCGATGGGCGCGCTCTCGGTCCCGGAGGGCGTCGCGGTTGTGGACCCCAACCGCTGCATCGGCTGCGGCGTCTGCACACTGGCATGCCCGGCCAGCGCCCTCCACCTGGAGCGCCGCCCCGACGCGGCGCTCCCCCCGCAGAACATCCAGGAGTGGATGCTTCTGCGGGCCCAGGCGCGCGGCGTCCCGCTGGAGGAAATCCTGTAGAACTCCGACTTTGGCCGATGCTGGTCCGGGATTGTATGACCCCCAATCCGATCACCCTGCGGCCTGGCAGCGACCCGCTGGCGGGGCTGGCCATCTGCAAGAGCGGCGGCTTCTGCCACCTGCCCGTCGTGGACGACCAGGGCCGGCTGGTGGGGATGGTCACGGAGGACGAAATCCGCCATTTCCTGGAGACGGCGCCCCCACCCAGCGTGATGCAGCGCCAGCACCGGGTGGAGCAGGTGATGCGGCCACCCATCGCCACCGTCCCCCCGGACTACCCGCTGGAGGAGGCAGCCCGGCTGATGATCCGGCACGATCTCAGTGGCCTCCCCGTCGTGGAGCCAGACGGCCGCCTGGTGGGCATCATCACCCGCTCCGATATCTTCGCCCGCTTCGCCGATGCCCTGGGCGCCGACACCCCCGCCCTTCGGATCACCGTCCGGGTTCCGGACCGGCCGGGAGAACTGGCGAAACTGGCGGGGCGCATCGCCGCCGCCGGCGGCAACATCTGCTCCGTCGTCTCCCATGCTCCCGGCCGAACCGGCCGGATGGATCTGACCCTGCGGGTGGAAGGAGTGGACCGGGAGACCCTGCTTGCGGCCATCTGCGCCGATCCCGAGGTGGAGGTCCGCCACGTCTGGGAGCGCGCGCCGGTGGAGGAATGAAGGGTATAGGCGTTAACCGAAGGGGTGCGCGGGTCGGGCCGCCGCCCAGATGCCGACCGTAGGGGCGACCTGCCGGTCGCCCGCCCCGGGCCTTCGGCCTGCGGCACAACTTATTTTGTAGCGCAAGATTCACCTGGCGAACAACGTAGCGCAAAACTCATTTTGCGGCGCAAGACAAATCTTGCGCTACAGGCCGATCTCCCATCGGCGCCCAGAGCGGCGGGAAGCGGAAGGCCCAATCCAGCCTTCAGTCAGCGCCTGATGACATGAAGGGTCCATTGGCCCGAAGCGCAAAAACCTTCTGGCGCTGGAAAGAAGCAACGCGGGCCGGCCATCGGCCAAAGACCCCCGGAAAGGCAAACAGCCGCGCGTTCCTGCTCCTGGCGCTGCTCCTGCTGGCCGCCTGCAGACCATCCGGAGCCGGGAACGGGCCCTCCCCCCAGGACGATCTGCCCCCGATCCGGGCAACTCCGCCGCCCCAATCGCTCCTTATCCCCGGTGAGCCCGCGGAGGGGACGCTGGAGGAAGGGGAGACGGACCGCTGGGTCTTCGCCGCGGTCGGCGGTATAGAGCCTCCCACGCTGGCCACGGTGGAGATCTGGTTCCGCCCCGCCACCGCCTCCGACCCCGACGCGTCGCTGGCCGCGACCCTCGTCGCCCCGGACGGGAAGGTCCTGGCGATCCAGGAAGGGACGGTCACCCTCCCCCCCTACATCGTGGAACAGGCGTTGCCCCAGACCGGCTCCTACCTCCTGCGGCTGGAGGCCCGGTCGGGGACGCCGGGCCGGTACACCCTCCTGGTGACCCTATCCCGGGAGCGTTACCTGACCCGGAAGGAAATCTACGTCGGGACGCCGCCCGCGGGCTGGCCTCTGGAGGACCTGCCGGAGGGAAGTTCGGGCTTCCTCTGGCCAGCCCCCCGGCGGGCCATTTCCGGCTGGTACTTCCACGACCCCGCCAATCCCCGCCACATCGGATTGGATATCGCCGCGGCCCTCCACGACCCTATCTTCGCCACCGCCGACGGCGTCGTCTCCTTCGTCGGCCCCCACGGCGGCTACGGGAACCTGGTCGTCATTGACCACGCCGACGGCTGGCAATCCTGGTACGGGCATCTCTCCAGCATCTCCGTCGTCGCCGGGCAACAGGTCCGACAGGGGGAAATGATCGGTGCGGCGGGGAGCACCGGGTATTCCACAGGCCCCCATCTGCATTTTGAACTCCGGCACAACGGGGTGCCCGTGGACCCGCTGGTATTGCTGCGGGAATAGAACTTCCCCTTCCGACGACCGGCCCATGGCCGAAAACAAAAAACCGCACGACCTGCGGAGAGGGTCGTGCGGTTTTTCGTTTGTGGACCGGGTGGATTAAAAGCGCCGGTGGCCCCGGCGGCGCTCGCCGCGCGGCTCACGGGATTCCTGAGGCCGTGCCTCTGCTACCCGGATCGCGCGCCCATCCACCATCCGACCATTCAACTGGTCAATGGCGTTCTGGGCAGCCCGCGAATCTGCCATCTCCACGAAGCCGAACCCCCGGGATTGCCCCGTCATTCGGTCGGTGACGATGTTGACGGAGACCACTTCGCCGACGGACCGGAAGAGGTCCGCAAGGGTGGCTTCCGTAGTGGCGTAACTGAGGTTACCGACATACAGCCTGGTAGACATCTCTCCTCCTGCGACCACAGGGTCGCTTCTGAATGCCCTAAAGGACGCGCACCTGGGTCGCGTGCAGTCCCTTGGGCCCCTGCTCCACGGTGAATTCCACCCGCTGACCTTCCCGCAGCGTGCGGAACCCATCCCCCTGGATGGCGGTGTAGTGGACGAAAACATCCGCACCACCGTCCTGGGAGATGAACCCGTAGCCCTTCGCGTCGTTGAACCATTTCACGGTTCCGGTTACTCTGCTGCTCACTGCTATCCTCCTTAAAGATTGGAAACTTCCTCTGCGGGCGAAGCCCGGCCTAACGAAAAGGGCCGCCCGGCCTCCGCAAGTCCGGGCGGCCCTTTCGGACTGACCAGAACTTACTTCGCCCTGCGCTGATGATTATACCGCATTGCCAGAAAAAGTCAAATCCGGGCCCGAACCCGGGTGCGCCCCCTTGCATCCCCGTTACGGGCAGGTTATAATAAAGGCAGCAGAGTTTGGGGGCTCGCGAGGACGGACGCTCGTGTTCCCTGACCGGCAAGGGCCGGCGACCGCGTCGGCCCGGAACAGCCGATGCGCCGGTGGGCGGCGGCTTCCTCGCAAGGCCGTCATCTGCACGTGGTTCCATCAATCTCTGGGAGGAAGGGTATGTCGGGTCACAGCAAATGGTCCACCATCAAGCACAAGAAGGCCGCGATGGACGCCAAACGGGGGCGGCTCTTCACCCAGCTGGCGCGCGAGATCACCGTCGCCGCGCGGGAGGGGGGCGGCAACCCGGAGGCAAATTTCCGGCTCCGCCTGGCGATTGACCGCGCCCGGGCCGCAAATATGCCCAAAGAGAACATTGAGCGGGCCATCAAGCGGGGAACGGGCGAGATCAAAGGGGAAGGAGAACTCTCCGAAGCCTTCTACGAGGCCTACGCTCCCAACGGCGTGGCGCTGATGATCCACGTCCTGACCGACAACATCAACCGTTGTGTCGCCGAACTGCGCCACGTCCTCAACCGCCAGGGAGGACGGATGGCCGAGGCCGGTGCTGTCGCCTGGCAGTTTGAGCGCAAGGGCTACATCGCCATCTCCCCCGACGGCGTGGACCCGGAGCGCATCTTTGAGGTCGCCGTGGAGGCTGGCGCCGACGACGTCGTCATCTCCGACCAGATGATTGAAGTCTTCGCCCCTCTGGAAACCTTCCAGGAGGTCCGTCAGGCCCTGGAGCGACTGGGAGTCCGGTTTGAACAGGCCCAGATCTCCCTGGTCCCCAGGTCCACCGTCCAGTTGCCCGAAGAGGAAACCATGAAAGTGATGAGCCTCATCAGCGCCCTGGAGGACCTGGAGGACGTCCAGCAGGTCTACTCCAACCTGGACATCTCGGACGAAGTGATGGCCCGGTTTGAGGCGGCAGCCTGATGCGGGTCCTGGGCATAGACCCTGGCACGGCGACGACCGGCTACGGCATCGTGGAGGAGACCGACGCGGGGATTCAGCCCCTGGCCTACGGAGTCATCACCACGCCGCCGGGTCAGCCGCTTCCCCGGCGACTGCAGCGGGTCTACCAGGAACTCCGGCGGCTGATCCAGGAATGGCAACCCGACGAGGCGGCGGTGGAGGAACTCTACTTCAACCTGAACGTGCGGACGGCCCTGAGCGTCGGGCAGGCGCGCGGGGTCGTCTTGCTGGCCCTTGCCGACGCGGGGCTTCCGGTAACCGAGTACGGCCCCGGCGAGGTCAAGCAGGCGCTGACCGGCTATGGGCGCGCCGAGAAGCGCCAGATGCAGGAAATGGTGCGGATGCTCCTGGGGCTGAAGGAGGTCCCCTCTCCCGACGACGCGGCCGACGCGCTGGCGGTGGCCATCTGCCACCTTCACTCCGCCCGTCTGCGGGGCCTCAGGCCGGGATAGGGGTGGGCAGCCGCCGGCCGCCGCCCCCCAGAGCAGACCTATGCTCGCCGAACTCCACATCCGTGATTTCGCCATTATAGACGAACTCCACCTCTCCTTTGCCCCCGGTTTCACCGTCCTCACCGGTGAGACCGGCGCAGGGAAATCCATCATCATTGATGCCGTCAGCCTGGTCCTGGGCGGCCGCGCCGACCCGACTATGGTCCGGGCCGGCGCTGACCGCGCCCTGGTGGAGGCCGTCTTCCGGCTGGAACGGGCCCGCCAGGAGGCCCTCCGGCCCCTCCTGGAGCGGGAGGGACTGGAAGGAGACGAGCCCGACCTGCTGGTTCTCTCCCGCGAGATCCGCGCCGAAGGCCGAAGCATCTGCCGGGTCAACGGGCGCGCCGTGACCCTGGGCCTCCTGCGGGAAGTCGCCGAAGGGCTGGTGGATATCCACGGGCAGAGCGAACACCTCTCCCTGCTGCGGGTTCGGGAGCACATCTTCCTGCTGGACCGGTTCGCGGGGCTGGAGCCCCTTCGGGCTCGCGTCGCCGACCTGGTCGGGCAGATCCGGGCCGTCCGGCGGGAGCGGGCAGCGCTGGAACAGGACGAGAAGGAGCGGGCCCGGCGCATAGACCTCCTCCAGTACCAGATCGCGGAGATAGAGGCGGCCAACCTCCGGCCCGATGAAGAGGACGAACTGGCCGAGGAGCGGATTCGGCTGGCCAACGCGGAGCAACTGGCAACCCTTCTGGCAGAGGCGCTGCAGGCGCTGGACGAGGGAGGAGCCGAGGGCGTCGCCGCGACGGACCTGGCGGG
>DAOUBO010000024.1:0-1911 GCA_034432695.1 Anaerolineae bacterium
GAGTGCGGCGCCGGCCCCGCCCCTTCCAACCAGGGCGCCCAGCCGGTCGCCCCTGCTGGGCTTTCGCCGATCCCGTAGCGCAGATTCATTCCCTGCCCTTTGCCTTGCCGCCAGCAGCGAGCAGGAGAGTAGGGCAACTGCTCGCAGTTGCCCTACTCCATTATACCAGGGGCAAGGGGGTGGGGTGGGGGCAATAACCCGTGGAGAGGGGCCATGGTTCTACGCGGTTACAGGATGAACGGCTGCCCCAACTCGGAGTTTCCCCCTGGTCCCGCTGATCCGGAAAGAGGTTCTGTGCGGTTACAGGATGAACGGCTGCCCCAACGGAGGACGCCTCCCGGTGTCACGGCGTCGGCGTGGGCGCTTCCACGATCGCCAGCGCGTCGGCGGGGCATTCCTTCACACACTGCCCGCAAGCGACGCACTTGAACGGCTCCAGCAGGTCCGGGTGGTAGAACATCGCCAGGTACGGGCAGAACCCCACGCAGGAAAGACACCCCACGCAGAGTTGTTTGCGGATGCGGACGATCCCCTGCCGATCCCGGTAGATCGCCTGCGTCGGGCAGACGGAGATGCACTCCCCACACTGGACACAGAAGATCGCCTGAAGGGGCCCGGTCCCTTCGTCTTTGATGACGATGCTGGACTTGGCCAGGTCGTGGGTCTTAAACCACGTCTCTGCGCAGACTTCCTCACAGATGTGACAGCCGACACAGAGTTCGGAGTTGTAGGAGAGAACTTTCATGGCTCCGCTCCTGTGGGGGATGATGGAAACGTCATTCCGGGTCCCTGGGGGGGTGCAGAGGGACCCAACCGTGGCGCAGGGCGTAGACCGTTGCCTGAGTCCGGTCTGCCACCCCCAGTTTGCTCAAAATGGCGGTCACGTGGTTTTTGACCGTCTGATGGCTGATCCCCAGCCGGTAGGCGATCTCCTTGTTGGACAGCCCGGCGACCATCAACCGCAGAACCTCCATTTCGCGGGCCGAGAGGGGAGAGGGGAGGAGGCGATCCGAGAGCAGTTCTCCTCCGAACTGGCGGTATCGCTCCTGAAGCCATTTGGCCAGGTCGTCCCGGCTCAGAACCTGGCCCCGTAGCACATAGAAGCCCGACCGGACCAGGCGGATCGTCCGCACCAATTGCTGGGGTTCCACGTCCTTCGCGTGGTACGCCGACGCTCCCGACCGGACCGCGTGGTAGACCTGCTCCTCGTCGTCGTAGGCCGTCAGGATGACGACCTGCACGTGGGAGAAGGCGTCCTTGATCCGCTGGGTCGCCTCCAGGCCGTTGACTCTGGGCAGGTTGACATCCATCAGCACGACGTCCGGCTGGCATTCCCGGACCTTCGCGAGGGCTTCCTCGCCGTCCCCCGCCTCGCCGACGACCTCCAGGTCCTCCTCCGCTGCGATCACCCGCCGAAGCCCCTCACGGAAGAAGGGATGATCGTCCACAATCAGTACGCGGGTCCCGCCCATCCGCGCTGCCTCCTGTGGTCGGTTTTAGTATACCACAACCCGGCAACTTGCCAACCGGCGGTGGGTTTTTAGGGGCCCTTCCTGCTTTCTCTTTCCGGATAGGGAGGACGGGGATGGAAAACCCCCCTCAGGCTGGAGATGAAGGACTCCCGGGCGATGCGGAGTTCCTCCACCGTAATGGGGCACTCATCCAGTTGCCCTTCCTCCAGCATATGCCGGAAGACCTCTTCAATGATGCAGGCCAGTTCCTCCGAGGTATGCGGCCGGTGGGCCCGGACCGCCGCCTCACACTGGTCCGCCAGCATCACCAGGGCCGTCTCCCGGCTCCGGGGCCGGGGCCCGCGATGCCGAAAAGCCTCCTCGTCCACCATCTCTGGGCTTCCGGCTTGCTCCACCGCCCGCTGGTACGGCCGCCGCCATCTGGTGGGCCCGTGGGGGT
>DAOUBO010000025.1:0-12758 GCA_034432695.1 Anaerolineae bacterium
GAACCCTCGGTGGGCCCGCTATCGTCCAGGTCCGCCATCCCCGTTTGACAATCTCCAGCCCAGGAGTATAATATCAGAAATTCTGATACCCAGGAGGCCAAACCCGATGATCCGAACCCTCGGTGGGCCCGCTATCGTCCAGGTCCGCGAGCGTGGCCAGTTCACCATCCCCGCCGAAGTCCGCCGCCAGATCGGCATCCAGGAGGGCGACACCTTCTCCCTCCTCTAGCTGGACGACACCCTCATCGCCACCCGCCGACGCCTGGTCACCCCAGAAATCGCCCGCGCCATTGAGGCCCTGATGCAGCAGAAAGGTATGACCCTGGAGGACCTCCTGGAGGGGTTGGAGGAGGAGCGCCAGACCTACATCCGGGAGCGGTACGGCCTTGATCCTGGACACCAGCGCGCTCCTGGCCGGACTGGTGTCCTCCCAGGGCGCCGCCCATCTCATCCTGGCCCTGGCCGAAGCGGAACTGGTCACCCTCGTCGTCTCAGACGAAGTCCTCGTGGAGGCGGAGCGCAATCTGGCCGCGAAATTGCCCGAAGCGCTCCCTCACTACCGGCGCTGGCGGGAGGCCTGTCCGCTGGAGCCGGTGCCGCCGCCGTCCACTGAGGCCGTCCTCCGGGCGGCGGAGGTCATCCACCCAAAGGATGCAGCCATCCTGGCCGCTGCAATAGAGGCCAGGGTGGACTACCTGGTCACCCTGGACCGCCGTCACTTCCTGGACAACCCGGAGGTCGCCCGGTGGTCCGGGCTGCGGATCGGGACTCCCGGCGACTTCCTGGCCTGGTTTCGGGCTCTTGGAGGAGTCATCGGGCCCGGTCTTCTAACCCTTCACCAGAACGGGGGCGGGTTCAGCCCCACCTTCTCGGCATAGGCAAACAGCGCCCAGAGCACCCACTCCAGCGCCTCCTCCGCCCGCCGCACCTCCCCCGGCCCCGGCATCACCGTCTCCTTCTCCCCTATCAGCACCTCCGGATGCAGCCGCATCTCCACCCCAAAGTCCTGCGCCCCCTCCCGCTCCCAACCCGACACCGGCACCGCCAATACCCCCCTCCCCACCTCATACCCGTGATACCTCAAAAACTCCCGGATCACCCCCTGCATCCGATGCAGGATCGTCGTCACGTTCCACCTCATCGTCTCCTTCTCCCAGGCCCCGGCGGCGACCATTGAAGATGGTGATCACAACACTCCTTTCGTCATATCCGGCTGATTTTCGCAGAAACGGGATATGGAGAATGTGACAGTGAGTTTCCTGGGTTTGCGGCGTTTCTCCGCTGGACGGACCGGCGTCAGACGGACGTACCCGCCCCGTTGAACAACGGTCCTTCCGCGATTCTCCGCAGGCGGACTGCCAGCCGGGGACACCGCGCCGATCTGGTAGTCCGTAACCGGCTCCGCCTCCAGATCGCCAAACGGGTCGCGGAATTCATCGGCGTGCCGTGGTGACATTGAGAACCTCCTGGACAACCTGTGCATACTCCCGCGCCGCGCGGGAGCCCAGATCGTACTCAAAGATCGTTTTCCCGGCAGCGGGCGCCTCGCGCAGCACCGCCGCGCGGTGGATCGGAGGCAGGACCGCGGTCGGAAACCGCTGGCGAAGCGCGTCCAGATTTCTCTGGCTGACCCGGGTGGTCTCGTCAAAAAACGTCGGCAGCAATCGGGTCACCGGTGGGGTCGGGCGCTGCAGACTCTGGATAGAGCGCATAATCTGCGTGACGCCATCCAGTGCGAGATAGTCCACTCCCGCCGGAATGAGGAGGATGTGCGCCGCATAGAGTGCCATCTCCTGGATGCCGCCCACCGAACCGCCCGTGTGTGCGGTCTGCGCCGGAAGACGAGAAAATGTCTTTTCGTCACGCCTCTCTTCCCTGTCATCGCCCTGTCACCCTTACGCGGGCCCTATCACCGCCCGTCATCCCTGTCAACGTGTCATCGTTTTCCCGGACCGTACCCAGCCCTGCCGGATAAAAATGACGCAGCGGTCCGTCTCTATCCCGGCCTGCGCGTGGGGGTAGAGGGGTTGCCGACCGGCCATCCGGAGCATCCCACGCTGTTCCAATGTAGCCAGCACCGCCGACCAGAACTGGCCTGCCAGGCTATTCACCATCGGAAGCGTTGTCGTCATCGGACTCCTCCAACCGGGCCTCAATCGCTCGGAGAACGTTACCCGGAAGGATGTTGCCCTTACCCGGCCCCAGGAGTTCCAGCCGCCGCACCTGGAGCACCCGCTGCAATCCGGGCGGGCTGGACGGCGGCGGAGCCAGCGGCATTGTGGACTGCTGGCCGCCGCCGCGCCGACCGGGGCCCAGCAACGGGCGGGTCATGGCGTCCAACCAGCGGTGGCCGCCTCGTAGCGGGCCTGGGCGGTTACCGTGACCTCCCAGGCTTGATGGGTGGCGATCGCCGCTATCGCCTGGCGGGTTGCCTCGGCAGCGGCGGTCGCCTGACCTGCCTGTGCAGTCGCCAGCGCCCATTGCTGCTCCAGTTGCCGCCGGGCGGCCTGAGCGGTCGCTTCCGCGATAACGGCTTGCACGGTGGCCTCGGCGACGGCCTGGGCTGCCTGGACCTCAGCGGCGTTCTGCGTGGCAAACTGCTCCAGCGCGATGGCCTGCGCGGTGCCGTCCAGCGACGCTTTTGCCACCATTGCAGCACGGCCATCGCGCCGATGATGGCCAGCACCAGCAGCAGAATGAGAAAAACCAGGAAGAGAATCAGGGTTGTGGCCGCGTGAGTTACAGCCTGCACCTGGGCGACCTGTGCCACCTGGCGAGTAGCGGCGGCCTGGGCAGACCACGCGTAGGCCACCACCCCGACCACGCCCAGACCGGCGAGGGCCAGCAGGAACGCGGCGGCTTTCCTGGCTGCGCGCAGGGTAAGGACGAATAGGAGGACAATCAATATCAGGCCCGAAATGGTCTGAAAGGAGTTCATCTTATTCCTCGCGCAGTATCTCGGGGAGGCTTCTCCAATCATCCGTGAGGCCCAGCAGGTATTCCAGGGAAGTGTTCAGCGCCAGCGCCACGCGAGCAAGGGTAACCGCAGAAACGTTCGGACGCGCTCCCCGTTCCAGTCTATGGACATGCGCCGGGCTGATGCCTGCCTGGCATGCCAGGTCACAGGCACTCAGCTGGTGCTTCTCCCGTAACGCCTTCAGGCGCTAAGGTGCTCTGTTGTTCATAGAATCCTCCTCTGGGGCTGTCCAGTGGCTGAACAACAAAACGCGCGCTTATCTTTCCGGAGAAGCGCGCGTTTTCCCGGGACAAAAAGAACGATAAAAATGCAGGAGATTAGTGACCAGTTGGCGACTGTCTCTCGCCAACTGGCTCCTCAGCGAACCCGGCTTATCGGCCGGCCTGGGGCCTGTCCATGGGGACGTCACCAGGAATGGAATCCATCCCTTGCCCCCCGGTTCACCACCCGCGCGCTGGCGAGCGCGTGCCTGCTTGCCCAATCTTCCAATCTGTGGTACAATCAAGCCCGGCCTATCCGGGCCAATCCACACGCCTCCGGACCGGAAGGGCTGTGCCGGGAGTCCCCCGGTCCCCGGACGGGATGATGGAGGCGGAGGAAAAAAAAACAGACCAGGAGGAAAACGAGGATGGCAGTTACAACTATGCGCGCGCTCCTGGAGACGGGAGTGCATTTCGGGCACCGGGTGCGCCGCTGGAACCCGAAGATGCGCTCCTACATCTTCACGGAGCGCAACGGCGTCCATATCATTGACCTGCAGCAGACCCTGCAGGCGCTGGAGACTGTCACCCGGGTCGTCCGGCAGAAGGTCGCAGAGGGCGGCGTCATCCTGTTCGTGGGCACCAAGCAGCAGGCTCAGGAGGTCATCGCCCAGGAAGCCCAGCGGTGCGGAATGCCCTACGTCAACCAGCGCTGGCTGGGCGGCACCCTCACCAACTTCCGCACCATTCGCCAGCGGATTGACTACCTGCTGGACCTGGAGGCCCGCCGCGACCGGGGCGAGTTTGAACGCCTGACCAAGCGGGAGGCCCTCCAGCTCCAGCGGCAGATAGAGCGGCTCAACGCCCGGCTTGGCGGCATCAAGCAGATGGAGCGGTTGCCCGACCTCCTCTACGTCGTGGACGTCCGGCGAGAAGCCACGGCTGTGAAGGAGGCCAACATCCTGGATATCCCGGTCATCGGCCTGGTGGACACGAACTGCGACCCGGATCCGATAGACTACGTCATCCCCGGCAACGACGACGCCATCCGCTCCATCCGCCTCATTACCGGCCTGATCGCCGACGCCGTTCTGGAGGGCATCGCCCTTCGCAAGGAGTTCGCAGCCGAGGCGATGGTACCGGAGGAAGACCAGAAGTACCTGAGCGCGGAGACGCTGGCCCGTATGCGTCAACTGGAGATGGTGGAGGAAGAGGGAGCGGAGTTTGAAGAGGAATTTGAAATAGAATTTGAGGACATCGGGGAGATCGGCCCGGAGGAGTTTCTCCCTGAAGAAGATGAGGACTTCGGGGAGGACGGTGCCGAGGATTTCCTGCCTGAAGAGTAACTGATCAGCCCTCCATAGGCGCTACTTGAGGGCAGCGTGGGTCAGGCTGCCGTCTCGGGGCCGACCGTAGGGGCGACCGGCTGGTCGCCCTGCCTGGGCCTTCGCCGATCCCACGTAGCGCAAAATTCATTTTGCGGGGCGTGCAAGATAAATCTTGCGCTACAGGCTGATTCCCCATTGGCGCTCAGGGCCGGGGGAAGTGCCTTCTCCGCGAAGGGAGCAAAGGGGGACGGGGGTCCGAATGGGCCCGCCGGGCAGGGACGGTGGGTAGTTACCTGAAGAAGAGGACTGGGAGTAAGCCCAGGAGAGATTCCGAAGAACGGAGGGAGAACGTGGAAATCACAACAGCGATGGTGAAAGAACTGCGGGAAGCCACCGGGGCAGGCGTTCTGGATTGCCGGAAAGCCCTGGAGGCCACCGGAGGCGATTTTGAAGCGGCCGTTGCCTATCTGCGGGAGAAAGGGCTTGCCGAAGCGGCTAAGAAGATGGACCGGCTGGCAAAGGAAGGCGTCATAGAGGCCTACGTCCATCCCGGCAGCCGGGTGGGCGTCATCCTGGAACTCAACTGCGAGACGGATTTCGTCGCCCGGACGGAGGAGTTCCGCCGGCTGGCCCACGACCTGGCCCTGCACATCGCCTTTGCTGCCCCACGCTACCTCTCCCGCGAGCAGGTGCCGGCAGAAGTGGTGGAGGAGGAGCGGCGCATCTACCGCACCCAGGCCCTGGAGGAGGGGAAGCCCGAAAACGTGGTGGACCGCATCGTCCAGGGGCGGCTGGAGAAATTCTTCCAGTCGGTCTGCCTTCTGGAGCAACCCTTTGTCAAGGACGAGGACCGGACGGTGGAGCAGATCCTGAAAGAGCACACCGCCGTCCTGGGGGAGAATATCGTTATCCGGCGCTTCGTCCGATACGAATTGGGCGAGGGGCTGTAAGGAAGAACGATGCGCCGCCGGAACCGGCGGCGCATCGCTGTACCCTGCAGGCGACAGGCAGGTTGGGATGACAGTCGCAAAATATCGGCGGATTCTGCTGAAACTGGGAGGAGAGGCCCTGGCGGGCCCTTCCGGGTACGGTATCAGCCCCCGGCGGGCGGAAGAGGTCGCAGCGAAAATCGCTGCCGTCCGCAACTACGAGGTGGAGGTCGCCGTCGTCATCGGGGCCGGGAACATCTGGCGCGGCCGGGACGGCCTGGAACACGGCATGGACCACGCGACCGCCGACCATATGGGTATGCTGGCCACCATCATGAACTCCCTGGCCCTGGCCGACGCCCTGGGCCGGATGGGCGTGGAGACCCGCGTCCAGACGGCTATTGAAATGCACGCCATCGCCGAGCCCTACATCCGTCTCCGGGCTATCCGCCATCTGGAAAAGGGGCGGGTGGTCATCATCGGCGGCGGCACGGGGAACCCCTTCTTCACCACCGATACCGCAGCCGCCCTCCGGGCGATGGAGATAGACGCCGACCTCCTGATCAAGGCAACCAAGGTGGACGGCGTCTACTCGGACGACCCCCGGCGCAATCCCAACGCCCAGCGCTTTGAGCGGCTGACCTATATGGAAGCCCTGAACATGCGGGTCGGCGTGATGGACGCCACGGCGATCTCCCTCTGCATGGACCACGACCTGCCCATCATCGTCCTGGACCTCTGGCAGCCGGGGAGCCTGGAGCGGGCCGTCCTGGGCGAAAAAGTTGGCACGCTGATCAGCCGGTAGCCACCCGGGACCAGGCCGTCTCCCGAAAGGAGGTGTGGCTGTGATACGCGATCTGTTGCACGAGACCGAAAGCCGGATGAAAAAGACCCTGGAAGTCCTGGAAGCCGACCTGAAGGCCATCCGCACCGGTCGTGCCAGCCCCGCGCTGGTGGAGCGGGTGATGGTGGAGTACTACGGCATCCCCACCCCGCTGAACCAGCTGGCCGTCATCAGCGCGCCGGAGCCCCAACTGCTGACCATCCGGCCCTACGACCCCTCCTCTCTGGGGGATATAGAGCGGGCCATCCAGAAATCCGATCTCGGCCTGACGCCCTCCAACGACGGCCGGATCATCCGGCTGGTCATCCCGCCTCTGACGGAGCAGCGGCGCAACGAGTTGGCCCGCCTGGTCAGCCGCCGGGTAGAGGAAGCAAAGGTCGCCCTGCGGAACATCCGCCGCGAGGCACTGGACGACCTGCGGTCCTTTGAGAAGGAAAAAATGATCTCCGAGGATGACTTCTTCCGGGGGCGAGACGAACTCCAGGAGTTAACGGACAGGTACATCGCCCTGGCCGACGAGATCGGCGAGCGGAAGATCAAAGAGGTTATGGAGGTCTGATCGCCGACGGCTGCTTTCCCCCTTTGCCAAAAATCGGGATGGTGGTATAATAGTTATGCTCCACAACCTACCCCGTCAGGAGCACCGATTTGTCCGACGCTCAACCCCGTTGCTTTAACCCGAAACGCCTCGGGGCCCGCCAGGTTTTCCCCTCCACCCCAGGTCCTGGGGGCGGCTCCTGCTGCTGAACTTTGGCTTTTTGCCGGCGGCCTCTCTACAGGAGGCCGGGATGATTCCTGAGATCCAAAAAGAGGACCGTTTTTCACTGGGGCGGTGAAGCCGCCGCAGTGTGAAAAACGCTCTCTTTTTGTCTTCTGACGATGGTCGGATCACCCATCTGACCTGCATCTGAACCGGGCATGAGTCGGTCACAGAACGAGAAAACCTACCCCCCTCTGCCGAAAGTCCCCGTCCACGTCGGCATCATTATGGACGGGAACGGCCGCTGGGCCCAGGCGCGCGGGCTACCTCGTCTGGCGGGCCACCAGGCCGGGACGGAGAACCTGCGCCGCATCCTGCGCGCCACGGTGGAATTCGGCGTCCGCATCCTGACTATCTATGCCTTCTCCACCGAAAACTGGGAACGGCCGCGCGAGGAGGTGGAAGGCCTGATGGACATTATGGAGCGGATGATAGACCGGGAACTCCCCGAACTTCACCGGGAAGGTGTCCAGATCCGCCATATCGGCCGTCTGGACCGGGTTCCCGAGCGCCTGAAAGAGAAAATCCGCTACGCTCTGGACCTCACCCGGGACAACCAGCGGCTGATTTTAAACGTCGCCTTCAACTACGGAGGGCGGGCGGAGATCGTGGACGCCGTCCGTAGAATCATTCAGGACGGCATCCCCGCCGAGCAGGTGGACGAAGCGCTGATCGCCCGGTACCTCTACACCGCCGGCCTGCCGGACCCCGACCTGATTATCCGTACGAGCGGGGAAATGCGCGTGAGCAACTTCCTCATCTGGCAGGGAGCCTACGCGGAGTACTACGTAACCCCCGTCTATTGGCCCGATTTTGATAAGGACGAATACTACAAGGCCCTGTCCGAATATGCCCGCCGGGAGCGACGGTTCGGGCGGATTCCCGAATGACCCGGTTTCGGAGCGCTTGCCCGTGTTGCGCACCCGCTTGCTGACTGCCCTGATCGCCCTTCCCCTCGTGGTCGCGCTGATCCGGCTTGGCGGTATCGCCTTCTTCGCACTGGTGGCCCTTGTTCTCTCGGTAGCGGCGATGGAATTCTGCCGCTTGATGGAGAAAGACCGCTTCCACCCCGCAATGCCCTGGGCCCTGCTCTTCCTGTGGGTCCTGCTCCTGGACGCCCAGTTCCCCCAGTGGGCCCTCCTGGAGCCTGGACTCTCCTTTGTCCTCCTGGGCTCTATGGCCTGGCAGGTGTTCCACCGCGGGGAGAAGCCCATCGTGGACTGGGCTCTGATGGCCGGCGGCGCGCTCTACCTGGGATGGTGTGGCGCCCACATCCTGCGCCTGCGCAGCCTGCCCGACGGACTCTGGTGGGTGATGACCGTCCTCCCGGCTGTTTGGTTTGCCGACAGCGGCGCCTACCTCGTCGGGCGGAAATGGGGCCGACACAAAATGGCCCCCACCCTGAGTCCCGGCAAGACGTGGGAGGGGTATGTGGGCGGCATCGTCCTGGGCACGCTCCTGACGGCCGGCCTGGCTGCCCTCTGGAGCCTGGCCGCCGGCCCCCAGGGCCCTCGCGCCGTAGACGGTTTCGGTGCCGGCCTGATCGTCGCCCTCCTATCGCCCCTCGGAGACCTGGCCGTCTCTATGATCAAACGTCAGGTGGGCGTCAAGGATAGCGGGACCCTCTTTCCGGGCCACGGCGGCGCGCTGGATCGGATAGATAGCCTGCTCTGGGCCGCCGTCCTGGGATACTATTTCATCCTCTGGACCCGTTGAATCGGTCCAAGATCAGGGGGTGTCTATGACCGGGAGGCTCGTGCGAGACATCTACCACAAAGGCGTCATCTTCTGCAGGCCCGATGCCCCTCTGGACGAGGTGGTCCGGGTTATGGCAGATACGGACATCCACGCCGTCATCGTCGCGGAGGGAGAGGGAACCCAGCCTCTGGGCGTCGTTTCCCACACCGATGTCATCGCCCACTACGGCGAGGACCTCAGCCGCTTGCGGGCGAAGGACGTGATGACCCCCGGCGTCATCACCATTTCTAAAGATGCACCGGTCGCTGAAGCGGTCCGGAAAATGCTGGAGAGCCGCATCCACCGCCTGCTGGTTGTGGATGCCGAGGGCAACCCCCTGGGGATTCTCTCCACCACGGACATCATCCGCGATATGCGCGGCTCCAAATGGATCTGGTACACGGGGTAGGCTATGGACAGGGAGATCGTCACCATAGAACGTCACATCCTGGAGCAACAGCGCGCCCACCCGGAAGCGACGGGCGTCTTCACCAACCTGCTCTACGATATCGCCCTGGCCGCCAAAATCATCGCCCGGGAGACCTCTCGCGCCGGCCTGGTCCAGATCCTGGGCCTGGCAGGCACGACCAACATCCAGGGCGAGGCTCAGATGAAACTGGATGTCTTCGCCAACCGGACCATCATCCGGATGAACTCCTACACGGGACGCCTGGCGGTGATGGCCTCGGAGGAGGAGCCGGACGTCATTCCCATCCCGGAGGGGTACCCGACGGGCCGATACGTCCTGGTCTTTGACCCGCTGGACGGCTCATCCAACATAGATGTGAATGCGAGCATTGGGACCATCTTCGGCGTTTACCGGCGGAAGACACCGGGCGGGCCGGGGACGGTGGAAGACTGCCTCCAGCCGGGCCGGGAACTGGTTGCCGCAGGCTACATCATCTATGGCTCCAGCACCATGATGGTCTACACCACCGGGAACGGCGTCCACGGCTTCACGCTGGACCCCGGGGTGGGGGAGTTCCTGCTTTCCCATCCCAACATCCGGATCCCAGCCACACCCAGGTACTACAGCGTCAATCAGGGGAACGAGCGGTACTGGAGCGAAGGAGTGCGGCGGTTCACCCGCTGGCTCCAGGGGATGGACGAGGAGGACCCGCGACAGCCGCTCTCCAGCCGCTATATCGGTTCCCTGGTGGCGGACTTCCACCGCAACCTGCTGGAGGGGGGAATTTTCTACTACCCCCTGGACTACAAAGACCCCAGCAAGCCGAAGGGGAAACTCCGGTTGCTCTACGAGGCGGCCCCTCTGGCCTTCATCGCCCACCATGCCGGAGGATACGCCTCCGATGGCCACCGTCCCATCCTGGACATCGTTCCGGAATCGCTGCATCAGCGCACGGCTCTCTTCATTGGCAATCGGGACCTGGTGGAGAAGGCGGAAGAGTTCATCGCCCGATTCGGATAGTGGCCCGTCAAGTTATATGTGGGTCAGAACTGCATGCATGCAGGGCATGTAACCCACACGATTGCGGTTGACTGACCCCTTTGCCCTGGGGTAGGTCGGATTGCTAATCCGACCTGTCGGATTGCCAATCCGACCTGTCGGATTGCCAATCCGACCTGTCGGATTGCCAATCCGATCTGTCGGATTGCCAATCCGACCTACGGCCCACATGCAGGGCATGTAACCCACACGATTGCGGTTGACTGACCAGTAGTCCAGAGCGGCCAACAGCCAAGGAGGTACAACGGGAAATGGAAGAAGTGCTTCCAACGATCCGGGAATCCGTATCAATAGAGACGGAAGAGCCCATCACTGCAACGGTGGAGGCTCCCGAGACCACCGTCCCTCCCCCCATGGAGTTGGACCTGGGGGACCTGGAGGAGATGACCTTAAGCGAACTGCGGGAACTGGCACGGGAGATGGGGGTCTCCGGCTACAGTCGCCTCAAGAAGGACGACCTGATCCTGCGCATCCTCCAGGCGAAGGCCGAGCGGGAAGGATACAGTTTCCGGGGCGGCGTGCTGGAGATCGTCCCGGAGGAGAATGTGGGGTTCCTGCGGGGGAAAAACTATCTCCCCGGACCGGATGACGTCTACGTTTCCCTTTCCCAGATTCGCCGCTTCGGTCTGCGCAACGGCGACCTGGTCGTCGGGCAGGTCCGCCCCCCCAAGGAGAACGAGCGCTACTACAGCCTGCTGCGGGTGGAGGCGGTCAACGGGATGGACCCGGAACTGGCCCGGCAGCGGCCCCGGTTTGAGCGGCTCACGCCCATCTTCCCCAATAAGCGGCTGATTATTGAGACCGACCGCCACAACCTCACCACCCGGCTCATCAGCCTCATCGCGCCCATCGGGAAGGGCCAGCGCGGGCTGATCGTCTCCCCGCCCAAGGCCGGCAAGACCACCGTCCTCAAGCACATCGCCAACGGTATTACCAAGAACCACCCGGAGGTCCATCTGATGGTGGTCCTCATCGGGGAGCGGCCGGAGGAGGTGACCGACATGGACCGGTCGGTGGAGGCGGAGGTCATCAGTTCCACCTTTGACGAGCCGGTCCAGAACCACACCAAGGTCGCGGAGATGGCGCTGGAGCGGGCCAAACGGCTGGTGGAATGTGGGAAAGACGTGGTCATCCTGCTGGATAGCATCACCCGCCTGGCCCGGGCCTACAACCTGGTCGTCCAGCCCAGCGGGCGCACCCTCTCCGGCGGTCTGGACCCCGCGGCGCTCTACCCCCCGAAGAGTTTCTTCGGCGCGGCCCGCAACCTGGAGGAAGGGGGGAGCCTGACCATCATCGCCACCTGCCTGGTGGACACCGGAAGCCGGATGGACGACATGATTTACGAGGAGTTCAAGGGCACCGGCAACATGGAACTCCACCTCAGCCGGCGGCTCCAGGAACGGCGCATCTTCCCCGCCATAGATATTGAGCGGTCGGGCACCCGCCGGGAGGAGTTGCTCCTGGACCAGGAGACCCTCCAGAAGGTCTGGCTGATGCGGAAGATGGTCTCCCACATGCTGCCGCCGCCGCCGACCGGAGGGGGATACGACCTGACGACGGTGACCGAGGCCATCCTCCAGCACCTCGCCCGCACCCGGGACAACAGGGAGTTCCTGAACACGCTGAAGGAAGCCCTGTAGGGGGGCTGCCTACGGCCGTCCTGCAAGGCCCTGCAGCCACTCCCGGACCCACACGGCGAGGTCCTCCGGCTTTTCCAGCATCACCATGTGCCCCGCTCCCTCCACCAGGACGAAGCGGGCGCCAGGGATGTGTTCTTCCAGCCACTGGCCGAACCTGGGCGGCGTCATCCGATCTTCGGAGCCGGTGATGATCAGCGTCGGGGCGCTGATCTTTCCGACCTGATCGCGGACGTCAAACCGATCGCAGGCGACAAAATCCCCCCACAGCACCTGAGGGTCCACGCGTGCCATCATCCGGCGCCCGCGTGCGACCAGTTCGGGAGGGGTCTCCGGCCCCCAGGCCCATTCGTCCATCAGGTCCAGAACGCCCGCAAAGTTCTGGAGAATGCCCTCCAGAATCAGGGGGGAGACCCGCAGTCGGGCCCCTGTCCCCACCAGCACCAGCCCCGCAACCCGCTCCGGGTAGCGGAGCGCGACGGTCTGGGCGATGGCGCCGCCCATAGAGTGCCCGACCAGGATGGCCCTTTCCAGGCCGACCCCGTCCAGAAACCCCACCACATCCGCGGCGTACTCCTCAATGGACGTCCGGCCTGGCCCATCGGATCGCCCGTGGCCGGGCAGGTCTATGGCGTAGACGCGCGCGTCGGGAAGACGCCGCAGCGCGGCGGGCCAGTGGAGGTGATTGCCGCCCGCACCGTGGATCAGAACGATGGCTCTCTCCCCCCGGCCGCTCCGGGTATAGAAGATTTTTGTGCTTCCGACTTCCGCACAGGGCATTTTTTCCCTCCTGTCGGTCCTCTCACGGCAACTCCTCCAGGAAAGCCCGGACGACGGCTCCCGTCTCCTCCGGGCGTTCCAGTGGGACCATATGGCCT
>DAOUBO010000026.1:0-4810 GCA_034432695.1 Anaerolineae bacterium
ATCTCAGAGGGCATCCAGGGCTTGAAGCAGGAGATTCAATGTGCCCTCCCGCTTCAGAACGGCCAGAGTGGCGATGCAATCCAGGACTTTCCGGCATCCCCTCACCAACACAGCGCAACCCGTCCTCCTGAAGAAACCGAAAGGCTTCTTCGCTGGTGAAATCCAGGAGGACGGGGATGCAGGGGGTCGTATCGTTCTGGAACAGGGAGCGGGTGAGGGCATAAGCGGGCTTGAGGAGGTCCCGGTGATGGAATCGGGGGTTGGCCAGCCAGCGGTAGAAGCGCCTGGCAATGTGGAAGGTGCGTTTGGGGTCCCGGCTCTGCAGGACAGCGGCGGCCATCCGGGAGACGATGGGGGCACTGGCAGCGATAACCCCCTTGATGGCCTGGGCGAAGCGACGGAAGAGTCGCCGGTCCGGGAAGATACCCGCGAAGGGCTTGAGGTGTTCCTCCAGTTGGGCCAGAAGGGGAAGGCCGAACTTGCCGTCCACAGGGTTACAGCGGGAAACAAGTGCCTGCGCCATAGCCGACCTCCCGTGTGGAAAAGGAACCCCTGTAAACCAACTCCCTTGCCTATCCTATATGCTCTGAGATGCAGGACGTCGCCCGGTGTGCCGGCGTATCCCGCCAGACCGTCTCGCGCGTCCTCAACAACAAGGGCGAGGTCCGGCCGGAGACCCGGGCGCGGGTCCTGGCCGCCATAGAAGAACTCAACTACCGCCCCAACGCCGTCGCCCGCAGCATGGTGCGCGGGCATACCTGTACCCTCGGGTGCATCGCCCCCAGCCTCACCGACTTCACCTTCGCCAGCATCATTGAGGGCGCCCAGGCGGAAGCCCGCCGCCAGGGCTACTTCATCCTCACCGGCAGCGCCCCTACCGAGCAGGAAGTGGAATCCCTGCTGGAGGAATTTCTCCACCGCCAGGTGGACGGCCTGATGGTCTTCAACCCCTACGCCGACGGGCGGTTCCGCCATCTCCATCCCCTCATTGAAAACGGCATCCCGGTCGTCTATCTGGGCAATACCGCGCGGGGCGAACCGGTCTCCTCGGTCCGCTGCGACGACCGGGACGGCGGCTTCCGGGCGACCCGCTACCTGCTGGACCTGGGGCACACGGCCATCGCGACGGTCACCGGCCCGCCCAACGAGGAGTGCGTGGGCGACCGGCTGAACGGCTACCGTCGGGCGCTGGAGGAGAACGGGCTCCCCGTGGACGACCGCCGGATCGTCAGCGGTGATTGGTCCGCCCCCTCCGGCTATCGGGCCACCTGTTCCCTGCTGGAGGCCGGTGTGGCCTTCACCGCCATCTTCGCCCAGAATGACCAGATGGCTATCGGCGCGATCCGGGCGCTGCGGGAAGCCGGCCTGCAGGTCCCGCGCGATGTTTCCGTCATTGGCTTTGACGACATCCCGCTGGCCTCCTACTTTGATCCCCCGCTCACCACGCTGCGCCAGCCGATGACGGAACTGGGCGAGGCGGCGGCCCGTCTCCTCATCACTGCAATCCGTGAGCCCAAATCTCTTCCGGAGCGGTTGCTCCTGCCGGCCCGCATCGTGGAGCGGGCCTCCTGCGCACCGCCCGGCAACTCATAATCCGCGACACACCGACCTGCCGCCGAGGTAACTGCCTGCCCCGCAGGCCCTGATGGAGGCAATGGATGAGCGGAAAAATCCGTAAGTTCCTCCTTCCCTTTTTGCTGGTTCCGGGACAACCGGGCCCTTTTCTTCCTCTACGTGGGCGGAACCATGCTCCCCTTCCAGGTGCTGATGCTGCCGGTCTTCCGCCTGAGCAACGCGCTGGGGCTCTACGACACGTACGGGGGGCTGATCGCCTTCCACACGGCTTTCCAGCTGGGCTTCTGTACCTTCCTCCTGCGCAACTCTGAACATCGTCCGGAATCGTTCTGGGAAGACGACGCCCGCCGGATGCAGGAGGCGGGCTTCAACACCTACCACGAAGGACACAAAGGACACGAAGGGCACGAAGGTTTGAGCAAATTCCTAAGAACGTGTCGGGCGCTTCCGAAGGGCCTGGCACGCGCCCGCCCTCACAGGACCTTCCAGAGGACCGCCGCGACCAGCGCCAGCACCAGCAACCAGGTCGCCACGACCACGGCGGCAGCCCAGCGGACCGGTCGGCCCGAAAGGATCTCCTCCCGCGCCCGCCGGCGGCTCTCCGCCCAGACCTCGGGCGGGATCGCCTTCAGGGCCAGGAGCACCCCCAGCGGCACCAGCACCAGGTCGTCCAGGTAGCCCAGGACAGGCACGAAATCCGGGACCAGGTCCACCGGGCTGAAGGCGTAGCCGACGACCAGCGCGGCCAGCAGCCGGGCGTACCAGGGCGTGCGCGGGTCCCGGTAGGCCAGGTAGAGGGCATACGTCTCGGCCCGCAATTCCCGGGCACGGTGCTTCCAGGGTTCCAGCATGGTTTGAACCGCAGAGAGCGCAGAGACCTCAGATGAACAAACCACAAGGACACGAAGGGCACACGATGGGTGCTTTTGGAATCCCTTTGTGCCCTCTGGGGTAGACGAAAATCTGCGTTCATCTGCGTCCTGAAGTCTCCTGCCGCCTCCGGATGAGGGAGATGAACGCCTGCTCCATGCGCGGGCGGGTGGGACGGAGGGACTCCAGGCCGACGCCCGCGCGGGCCAGCGCCTCCCGGACCGCCTCCTCGCCGCGCCGGGGGTCCTCCACGAAGACGTGGAGCCGGTCGCCGTAGACCTGGACCTCCAGGACGCCGGGGGCGCCTTCCAGCGCACGGGCGGCCTCCCGCACCCGCGTCGGGCGCAGTTCCAGCAGGTGGCCCGTAACCTGCTCCCGGATACGGTCGGGTTTGTCGCAGGCGATGATGCGGCCGTCCAGCATCAGCGCCACCCGCGAGCACCGCTCCGCCTCGTCCATATACGGCGTGGTCACGAAGAGGGTTACCCCCTCCAGGTGGAGTTCGGTCAGAATCTCCCAGAACTCCCGCCGGGAGACGGGGTCCACGCCGGTCGTCGGCTCATCCAGAAAGAGGATCTCCGGATGGTGGATGAGGGTGCAGGCGAGGGCCAGTTTCTTCTGCATGCCGCCGGAGAGATGGGCGGCGCGGCGGTTGCGGAACGGCTCCAGACGGGAGAAGGCCAGCAGGCGCGCGATGCGCTCCTCCCGCTCCCGCCGTCCCACCTCAAAGACATCGGCGAAGAAGATGAGGTTCTCCAGCACGGTCAGGTCGCCGTAGAGGGAGAACTGCTGGGGCATGTAGCCGATGCGCCGCTTGACCGCCTCCGCCTGCCGGACGATGTCAAAGCCGGCCACCCGCGCGCCGCCGGAGGTGGGGGTGAGCAGCCCGCAGAGGAGCCGGATGGTTGTCGTCTTGCCGGCACCGTCGGGCCCCAGCAGGCCAAAAATCTCCCCTCGCCGGATGGAGAGGTTCAGCCCGTCCACCGCCACCACCTGCCCGAAGCGGCGGGTGAGGTTTTGAGTCTCAATCACGTACTCATTTGGACGCAGATCCTCGCAGATTTTCTCATCTAAAGCCTGCGAAAATCTGTGCAATTCGTGCAATTCGTGGCTTCTCATAGTGCCCTTTGCGTCCTTCGTGGTTACCGCCGCACCCGCATCCTTACCCCAGCCGCTTCCGGAAGCGGGCTGCGGCCACCACCATAATCGTCACCCCGAAGGCCGCCAGCGCGACCACCTGCTCCGTCAGAACGGGCAGCCCCACTCCCTTCAGGATGATCCCCCGGATGATGACCAGCATGTACCGCAGCGGGACGACGTAACTGACGGCCTGCAACACCTTCGGCATCGCCTCAATAGGGAAGAAGAAGCCGGAGAGGAAAATAGACGGAAGAATCATTAGCCAGACCAGGAGCATGGCCTCCTGCTGGGTGCTGGCGACGCTGGAGACGAAAATCCCGATGCCCAGGGAGGTAACCATGGAGAGGGCCAGCAGGGCCAGCAACAGGAGCAGACTCCCGTGGATGGGCACCCGGAACCAGAAGACGGCGATCGCCAGCACTTCCAGGATGTCAAAGAACGCCACACCCACATAGGGCGTGATCTTTCCCACCACCATCTCTATCGGCCGGATGGGCGTGACCATCAGTTGCTCTATGGTCCCCCGTTCCCGTTCCCGGACGATGGAGAGGGCGGTGAACATGGAGGTCAGGAGGAACATGATCATCGCCACCAGGCCGGGGATCATGAAGTTGGCGCTGCGCATCTGAGGGTTGTACCAGACGCGTGGGCGGACCTCCACGGGCGTGAATCCGGCGGCTGTCCCAACGCGGCGCTCCAGGAGCCGGAGGCTGTGGGCCAGCCCCACCTGCTGCGATGCGGCGAAGACGGTGTTGGCGACGTTGGGGTCGGAGCCGTCAATGACAACGGCGACAGAGGCTGGCCGCCCGGCAGCGACGTCGGCGCCGAAGCCGGCAGGGATGATGAGCCCCGCCCGCACCGCGCCCCGGTCCATCAGGTCGGCCAGTTCCTCCTCGTTCCCCACGGTGGCGACGACGTCAAAGTAGTTGGACGCGCGGTAGGCAGCGATCAGGTCCCGGCTCTGGGCGGTCCGGTCGGCGTCCAGCACCGCCGTGCGCAGATGGCGGATGTCGGTGGTGGCCGCGTAGCCCAGGAGGAAGAGTTGGACCACCGGGATGAGGAACATCACCACCAGCGCCCGCCGGTCGCGCAGGATATGGAGCAACTCTTTCCGGGCGACAGTCAGTGTGCGTCCCATGGCACCTTCGGACAAAGGAAGTCCGTAAATATGAGGTGGACCCTTTCTTCCCCAACGAGCGCGGTGACAGGGGAATCGGGAGCCAGC